>JAESQQ010000482.1 GCA_016765095.1 Planctomycetota bacterium
CCGCCCGCGGGAGGGGGTAAACCCCTCCCCTACGAAAGGGCAGCACTAGCGGTCCGACTCGGCGTCAAGGTCGAGGGCGTTGTCGAGGTTGTCGAGCATCCCCGGGCGATAGGCGGTCGTCTCGCCTGTGTCCGTGGCGGCCGAGCCCGTGGGGGGAGTCGTTCCGTAGGGCACGTCGTTCTCGTCGCGGGGGACCCCCGCGATTCCTGCGATCAAGAGGTCGTGATCGCCGCGCTTGAAGAGCTCGTATTCGTAGGCCATGAGCTCATTGAGATCCTTCATCCGGGCGTCGAGGAGCGCCTTGCTGGCAGGATCGGTGACTTTCTTCTTGGCGGCCGCGAGGAGGTCGATTTCGTCTTGGAAGGAGATCGTGCGGTTGATGCTCGGGTTGAACATGTCGTGCTCTTCCTCGCGGTTCCGGTCGTAGATCCCGACCATGATGTTCTGACGACGGCGCCCGAACTCCTCGAGCATAGCGTCGAGGCGAGAATCGAGCGTGTTGTCGGGAATCTCCCCCGCCTCGACCCCCTTGTCGAGCTCGGTCAACGCCTCGTCGAGGCGCTTGTCCTCGTCGTTAACCGGCTTCATGAGGCGGTCGCGGTAGGTCCCGTAGGTCTTGCCGAGAGCTTCGATTCGCGCAGCCAGCTCGACAGGCGAGAGCTTGCCGGCGTCCCCGAGGAAGGACTCCGCCTTCCCGCGAACGTCTCGGAGCGCCTCCTCACGGTTCTTGTAGGCACCGATCGCGTCGGTGATGTTGTCCTTGAAGATCATGTGAACGGGGATCGTCCCGTTCTTGATCAACTTCCACGCCCCGCGGGAGTTGCCCGCGATCAAGGCCGCGGCTCCCTTGCCGACCCGCATTCCCGTGTAGGCCGTGTAGGCGCCGGGTCGGGTCACAGCGAGCCGGCCGCCGTTGTAGAGGTCCTTGCCGACATATCCCACTCGACGCGCGGCGCGGCGGAAGATGTTCCCGCCCTCTGCGGCCCGACGGGCCAGTTCAATGTTCCGGGCGCGGTTTATGACACGTCCCTTGCGCACTATGTTCGCGGTTCGAGGGAGGGTTCGGGCGAGGGCGCCGCTGGCGCGAGTCGCGACTCGAGCCACAGGCGCGGTCACGACTCGGCTGACCCGCGCAGTCGTGGAGGCGATCCTCGCCACGGTCGCGGTCTTGGAGGCGGCGTTGACGACCGCCGTGACCCCCTTCGGGCCCACCACCGCGAACGCGATCTCGGCGGTCAGATACCCGGTCATTTCCCAGAACTTCTCGGGATCGTTGGCCCAAGCGTCCTTGTATTCAGCCCACTTGGCCTTGGCCATCTCCTTCATTTCGTCGAGGTTCGTGACGGCGTGCCAGAGCGCCTTCCCGGTCTGAATCGGGTGGGCGATCATTTGGGCGACGCCCTTCACGACGCCAATCGTGCCGCCAATGAAGCCCTTTCCGAAGGCCACGGTGTTGCGGTAGGTCGAGGCGATCGCGCGCCCGACGGGGTCGAGGACTTTCTTCTTGGTCCACGTGGCGGCGGTCACGACCGCGCTCGCGACGGGCTGCACCACGTTTCGATCGACCCAGGCGCGACTCTGCTCGACTTTCCGATCGAGCCAGGCAGGCCAGAGCCCAAACGGGTCGTTGTAATTGAGCGGCGCGTTGCCGACGTAGGCGTAGAGGTTCGAGCCGCCCGCGAGGCCCGCGGGATCTGGCGTCGTGAACCGGCCGAGCTCGCTCGAGTAAGTCCGGGCCCGGTAGTCGTAGAGGCCGGTCTCGCTATCAAGGGTCCGCGAGGTGTAGCGGTGGGGGTTCCACTTGGCCGCGCGGCCTTCGCTGCTCTTGCTCCGCCCAAACGAGTCGTAGCTGTAGCGCGCCGCGATCTGGCCTGACTTGCCGGTCATGGACGTCACGCTGCGCACTTGGTCGTAGTGGTAGAAGAAGCGCTCGTCTCCGCGCTTGGCAGTCAACACGTCGTCGGCGCCCTCGGCGTGGTTGAAGCTCGTGATCAAGTTGCCCTTGACGTCGAGCTGGCCGACGGTGTTCCCGAGGTCGTGCAGGAAGTAGTTGCGCCCCTCAGCGCCTTCGCGCCAGAGACGAGTTCCGTTGGGCGCGTAGCCGTAGCTGACTTTCTTCCCGTCGGGGCTCGCGACTTCGATCAGCTTCTGGTCGTGGTCGTAGGCGTAGCGGGTTGTGCCCTTGGCGTCCTTGCGAGTCGTGAGCGAACCGTCGGGCGAGTAGGTGTAGGAGACCACGCCGTTTTTGTCCTTGCGGGACACGACGCGGTTGCCCGCCGCGATCTCGAGGCTCGACTGAGACTCCCCGTGGGTCTCACCGACTCGGTTCCCCGCCGCGTCGTAGCGATACTGGATCTCGCCGCTCGGACCCTTGGCGTGAGTCAACTGGCCCTGGAGGTCGTGCGTATAGACGGTTCGTTGCTTGGTGTGGTCTTCGGTCCAGGCGACTCGACCGCGCTTGTCGTAGCCATAGACGCGACGGTCGAGCTCCGTGTTGCCCTTGGTGGTCACGACGGCCTCTAGGCGCGACTTCTGGTAGTAGAAGTGCGTCACGACCCCGTTCGGATAGCGGATCTCCTTGCGGCGACCGTCCCCGTGGACGTCGATTTCGATTCGCTCGTCTCCGGGGAGGATCATGGCTGTGACATGGCCCTGGAGGTTCCGCTCGTAGGTGACTTTGCCCCAAGGGAGGCGCATTGACGTGCGGTCACCAGCGACGTCGTAGGTGTAGCCCACGGACTGACCGAGCTTGGAGTTGGTCAGCTTAGCGAGCCTACCGGCGGCGTCATAGCGGAAGCTGAACCCGCCCTGGGGCCCTTCCATGGCGACGATCCGTCCGGCGCTGTCGTAGCGGAAGCGGTCGGCGCCCGCAGGGGTGTGACGAGTCAGCAGGTTGCCGGTCTTGGCGTCGTAATCGAACTTGAAGGTCTTGCCGCCGCGGTCCTCACGCACGATTCGACCGATGCTGTCCATTTGGATCCGGCGCTTCCCGCTCGCGGGGTCAGTCACGATCAGGGTCATGGGGTCGGGACGTTCGAGGGTCGTCGTGTTGCCGAGCGCGTCGCGAATCTGGGTCACGTGGCCGGCGTCGTCGTAGACGAACTTGAGGTGGGGCTGACGGTGGTTGGTCACCACGAGCAGCTCGCCCCGGAGGCCATAGGTGTAGCGGTAATCGTGGTCGTGCTCGTCGCGAACTCGGATCACCCGGCGCCGGGCGTCGTATTCGACCTCGTTCACGACTCCGAGCGCGTCGCGGACGCGCATCGTGCGGCCGTTGGTGCCGTGAAAGATCTCGACGACCCGACCGTCGGGGCGCTTGACCTTCTTGAGGCGACCCGAAGCGTCGTGCATAAAGTGCGTCGTGCCGAGCCCAGTCTCGGTGAGGGTGATCACCTGGCCCTTCTCGTTGCGGAGCATCGTCGAGACCGCGCCGCGAGGATCGGTGATCTTGATCATCCGACCTGCGGCGTCGTACTCGTAGCGAGTGGTCGCCCCGCCCGGAGCGGTCATCTTGAGCAGGTTGCCGCGAATGTCGTAGCGGAAGTGAAGCTCACGTCCGTCGGCCATATCGATTCGCGTCGGGCGCCGGACGAGCTTGTTCTCGTAGCGGTAACGCGTCGTCCCTAGCGAGCTGGACTCCGTCGCGAGGCGGCCCGCCCCGTCGTAGCTCCGGCGCACGGTTCGGCCGTCTGGGCCGATCAGCTTGAGGAGCCGACCGCGACTGTCTGCGATCCGCGTGGTCAGCTCACCACGCGGTCCGACGTGCTGGAGCCGGCGCATGTCCTTCGAGAATCGATAGATCTGCTCCTCTCCGTTCCGCGTGATTCGAACCTCGCGACTCCAAGGCTTCTCTGCGCCGGAGTAGCGCGCCTTGAGCGGGTAGATTGCCTCGCCGCCGAGATACACGACTTGCCCTTGGGTGTCGTAGCCGATCGTGGCCTTGCCGCCGGCGAGCCAGGTCAAGCGACCCGCGCCGTCGTAGCCGTAGGTCTCGTAGCTGTTCCGGATGGCGTGAGCCACCTTGACGAGGTTGCCCTCGGTGTCGCGGTGAACACGAACTCGCTGCCCGGCGCCGCTCAGGAAGCGGAGCACTCCCCGAGCGTTCCGCTTGAGGAGGATCCGGCCCCAGGGGCCCTCGATCCGATTGAGGCGGTTGCTGGAGTCGTAGTGGTAGCTGATTCGGAGGCTGGTCGGGCCGTCGCGGCCGATGACGTAGCCGTCGGCGTTGAAGCGATAGACCCGCCCGTCGCCCATGTTGCGGAGACTGTAGCCGTCGGCCAATTCGCGGATCAGGGCCGGGGAGCCTGTCGTGGCGACGAGGCGCCCCTTCTTGTTGCGGCGAAAGAAGGTTCGGTGGCCGTCTGCGTCATGGAAGGACGCTTCGCGTCGATCTCGCGAGATATCGAGGTGGAGGTCGAGGCTGCTCGCCCAGTGCAGGCCGTAGTTGAGCAAGTCGCCGCCCCAGGGACGGTAGCCGCGGGTGATCCTAAACGTCTGCTCTCCCTCGCCGATCTCGAGGTCGGTGCGGGTCAAAACCACGCCCCCCGTCTGGGGATCGACGTCGAGCTCGTCGAGTCCGTCGAGACTCTCGTGAGCCGGCGCCCGAGCGGGCGCCTTGGCGTCGGTGGGCGTCGCCTCTTGGCCAACCGCAAGCGGAGCCAGGGCGCAAAGTGCGAACGCCGCACCTACAGCCTGGAGGGAAAAGTCGCGCATCTGCGTGCTCCCTAGTGAGTTCCTGAGCGTCAGGAAATTAGCAAGGCTCTGTCCGCGAACCAAGGACATTCGTAAAGGACTTGCGTCAAATGACGAGTCGCTTCTGCGACGTAATCCCATTCGCTCTGGGCGGACAGGGCCAAATACGAACCAATCTGGACGGTCAGCATTTCGGCGAGATCTATGCCCCACGGGTAGGAAGCATGGGTCGGCGGGCTAGGGTATGGTGAGGGCTTGGCACCAAGAAGGGGGTGCACCACCCCCAACGGGCGGTGGTCACCTAACGAGGGCAAACGATGAAGGACTGCTTCGGCCACGGGATGCAGTGGTGGGTGCCGGTCAAGCCGGGTGTAAGCGACGCGGAGAAACAACGCGAGTGCTACGCCTGCGAGGACTTCGACGCCTGCGCCAAAGCCCACACGGTCCACAGCAACCGCCACCTGGCGGAGATCATTCTCCACCACGTCACCAAGACCGGCGGCAACAAGCCCAAGCCTCGGCGCTAGCTCTCTGGGGGCGGCCTCGGCCGCCTCTCTTGCGTTGGCAAAACGGGGATCGCTCCGCTGTCGGCCTCCCTCGGGGGGGTTCTATGCGCGCGCGCACCGCTCTGTTCCTACACTCTCTCCCAGTCTCCGTTCTCCCGGTCCTCCCGGTCTCCGTCCTTTTGGTTTTGGGCCTGTTGGTTATGGGCCTCGGGGCCGGAACCCCGGCCTGGGCCGGGGATCCTCCGACGCGATCGCACGTCTCGAGCGACGGCGCGTTCCGGCTCGACGTCTACGAGGGGCGCCAGGGCGTCCGGATCGTGATCAACAACCTCGAGGCGTTCCCGATCACGGCCAAGCTCACGATAGGTGAGCTGGAGAACCTCGCCGCAGACCAGGCCCTCCCACGAGTCGTGATCATTCCGGCCAAGGGAAAGAGCCGCCTCGTGCGCCTGACCCAGAGGGACACGACCCAGAGTTGGCGCTACGGAAAGGTCCACTGCACCTATCAGATCGGCTCGATCAAGACCCGACCCAAGCCCCACGACTACCAACTGCCCTTCCCCCCAGGCGCGGCCTATCGGCTTGATCAGGGCTTTAACGGGGCCTTTAGTCACAAGGGCAAGAACGCGCTCGACTTCGGGCTCGGAGAGGGCGAGCTCGTGACCGCCGCCCGCAGCGGACGCGTCGTGAAAGTCACCTCGCAACATAAAGCAGGCGGGACCGAGCCGCGATTTCGGGGGAAGGCCAATCGGATCTGGATCCTGCACTCAGATGGGACTTTCGGTTGCTACGCCCACTTCAAGCACGGCGGGGTCTCCGTCAAGGTCGGACAGGACGTTCGGGTCGGGGAGGCGATCGGTCGCGCCGGCGCTACCGGGTTCGCGCAAGGCGTCCACCTCCACTTCGAAGTCCGCTACGCCCGCGAGGGCCGGACTCAGGCCGCCACGGTCCCGATCACCTTCGCCACCCAGGACGGCACGCGCCAAGAGCTAGTCGTCGGCAAGACCTATCAGCGCGCAGGCAAGGCCAAGGGGGGCCCAAAGCTGCTCAAGCGGGTCGAACTCTGTCGGGCTCCGAGCCGAGCTTCACCCGCTCTGACGTCTGCTCCTGTGGGGGTCAAGCTTTGGGCACGGCTCGTGATCGGCGTCCGGTCCGACGCCAAGCTACGCCTTCTCCTCCGGCGCGAAGGGCCGAAGGAGGCGGTTGTGTGGAAGGAGTCGATCTCGCTCAAGAAGAGCGCGGATCGCGCCCTCCAAGCGCTGCCGGCCTCGCTCGAACCCGGACGCTACGAGCTCTTCGTCCACCGCGGGCAAGATCGAGTCGGGCGTCTCACGTTTACTATCGAATAGCGGCTTTGCGCTGTCTCTGGCGAGTGCTGCCTCTCGGGCGCATTCTGAGGGAGCAAGGAGCAACGGGGAATGGCTCAAGATTTGGTCCTCTTGGAGGACACGCCGGGACGGGTCCGGGCCGTGGAGCGTTGGCTTGAAGGTCGCTCCGAGTTGAACTTGGTCCACCGCTCCAAGGCCAAAGACTTGATTGCCTGGCTGGAGGAGCACCTCGCCAACGCGGTCTTGATCTCCCTCGACTATCACCTCGGCGGGGCCGGTCCCGGCGCGGGCTCCGGGTTCGACGTCGCCCTCTGGCTCGCCAAGCAAGAGCCGAGCTGTCCCGTGATCATTCACACCAGCGACGGGACGGCGGGGGGCTACCTCGCCGACGCGCTCGACGCCGGCGGCTGGAAAACCGTCAGCTCGGCGTTCAGCGAAGAGTCCTGGGGGCCCCTCGCCGCCAAGCTGCTCGACCTCAACTCTTAGCTCCGACGCGACCGTCGCCGCCCGAGAGGGTCTCGCCA
This sequence comes from Planctomycetota bacterium, assembly GCA_016765095.1. Lineage (GTDB taxonomy): Bacteria > Planctomycetota > J058 > J058 > J058 > NORP233. Next base: position 7,051 of record JAESQQ010000482.1, read on the forward strand.
AGGTTCTCCATGTAGCCCCGCACGATCCTGGCGTTCTCCTGGATCGCGAAGGGCTCGACGACGCGACGAAGCAGGCTCGGGATCCCCCGAAACCGAACATCGAGCACGTTCTCGAACTTCAGCCGGACCCCAGCTTCGGTCGGGACGATCACCCACGACCCGCGACAGGTCCCGTTTCCGATTCCGGCCACAGGCTCCCAAGAGATCGTGTGCTCGTCGGGGAGCTGGGTGTAGCGGAGGGCGTAAACGGTCTGGACCGAGATCTTTCCGAGGCCGATCTTCTCGAGCCTCCAGGTCCACGCGCCCGCCGGCTGGGGGACGACGGCCTCGATCTGAGGGAAGTGAGCGGCGGAGTCGCTGACGTCCGCTAGCAGGCGGAAGGTCTCCTCTGGCGAGGCGGCGACTGAGACTTCGTGCTGAAAGGGAAGGCGGAGCTGGAGCACGGGGCCCTCGTGAGGTTGGGCGCGGATCATAGTCGGGGGCAGCCCTCCCGACAGCCGCGGGGGTCGTCCGCGGGCGGGGCTCGTATGATTCGTTTGTGGTTCCCTTTAGCGCGGTCGCGATTCCCCTCGGCGTTCTGTTGCTGGTTCGCCTCTTGGCCCAGGAGCGGCTGAAGCGAAGGGCACCGGTCGAGGGTCCGGCGCGGGGCTGGGTCAGCGTGTGGACGTGGTTCGCGCTCTACCTTGGGCTCTTGGCCCTCGCGCTCCGCGCTGCTTGGAGCGGGCTGGACGTCCCCACGTTCGGCGTCGGGCTAGGAGCAGTCGCCCTCGCCTATGCTCTGCGAGGGGCGGCCCTGTGCGAAATCGCTGGTTGGTATCACGAGGGGATCGCCGTTCGGGCGGGGCAAACCGTCGTCCAGTCGGGGGTCTATCGCCGCCTGCGCCACCCGCTGCACCTCTCGCTCTTGGTCGAGTGCCTAGGCCTCGCCGTCTGGGCGGGGTCCGCCACGGGCTGGGGAGCCGTGATCGTGGTCTTGGCTGTCCTCGTGTGGCGCAATCGCGACGAAGAGGCGGCGCTCCTCGAGCGGCTCGGAAGACGCTACGCGGATTACCTCCGCACGCCGGCTTGGGACCTGATCGATCTCGTGCCGCGCGCCAGACCGAGCCTCCCTCCCCCCGTCGAGGGCGCTCCGACGTTCGCCTCGCGCAGCTCAGATCCAGTTCGCTCCTAAACGGGAGTTCACGATCATGAGCGGTCACGTAGAGCGTTGTTGCCGGCATAAGAGCTGGTCGACGGTGACCCCTCCCGATCGTGCGCTCCCGTTTACTAGTTTCTAAGAGGACGTGCTGGACTCGGACGA
>JAESQQ010000483.1 GCA_016765095.1 Planctomycetota bacterium
AATAGCCGAAGAGCGTTATGGTGGTCGAGACCCGCAACTCGATCGTGGAGGGCGCGAGCGAGCGCTCTTCTAGCCAGTCGGCGTAATCGGTGAGAACTCGCCGAGCCGACCTCGAACGGATCCGGGCAATGGCACGAGACCTCTTCAGGCACGACGTCGCGGGCGTCCAATACGGGTCTGGGACCCTGAACGAGAGTGAAGACAGGTCGTGTAAGAAAGCCTGAGTAAGCCAGCCTTGAGAGACGCAGAACAGAAGGAATTGGGACGCGCTGTAGTCGAGTCGGCAGCGCGCGTGGGGCTTGAGCTCGTGCTGGCGCTCCAAGGCCTGCTCGACATCGGCGGGAGCGAGCCGGCAAATCGCTCGAACGCAGGCCGTTTCTTGCCCGAGCAGGTCGGGTAGGAAGCGCCCGGAGACGAGCATTATGTGCAAGTAGGCGGTCGAGGCAGACACGAGGCGGACCCCTTCGAGCCAGCTCAAGAACGCGTGGAGAACGCGCCTGGCTGACGGGGGAGTGGCCCGCTCGACGGCGTTGAGTGTCCTTCGCCGGGTGGCCTCGGGGGAGTGGGTTTGCTTGGTCATGGGACCTCCTGTCGGAGGTCCGTTATGCGGAGTATTGAGGCCCCGCGACCGAGCTAAATCCGCTCAGGGCAAGGCCTCGCCTCGCGCGACTCCACATAACGCGTCGCTGCACATTTCACTACCACACCAACATCCGTGACCGAATTGGCGGCGCCAAGTCCAAGGTCCCGAAGTTCTTCGCCGACCTAAACAGCCTCGTGGCCCGCGCGCTCAACGCCCAGCTTGGTCGCGGCGGCGCTCTTTGGGACGGGGGCTCCTACGACAACGTCGAGGTCCATGGCTACGACGCGACGATCGCGCAGTGGGTTTACGTCGCGGGCCAAGCCGTCGCTGCAGGACTCGTCGAGCGGCCTGAGGACTGGCCCGGTCTGACTTGGTTGCCGGAGGACATTGGGACCACCAAGCGCGTCAAGCGCCCAGACCACGCCTTCTTCGGCACCACGTCCAAGCGGGACCTCACGGAGAATCCTTGGGTGGACCTCCGGGCCGAGGTCAGCGCCGAGGAGTTGCGCAAGCGCCGGGTCGAGAACGACCGCAAGCGTGGCCGGACTCGCAAGCGGCGAGAGCAGCTGGCCAAGGAGCGCGACCGCCGCGACGAGCGAGCGTCGGAGCCCGAGCTCGTCAGCACTTCGACCTTGCCAGAGTGGGTGGAATACGAGATTCCGGCCCCGGCTGGTCTCCAGAAAATGCACATCAAGGACGCGCGGGCCATTCTCCGCCAGGCGCTTGACGAGTATGTGGCCGCGATCCATGAGGAGCGTGCCCGACGTGGCCTGAGCGTCCTCGGGGTGGCTCGAGTCCTGGAGCAGAGTCCCTACGAGGCTGCGGGGGACTCGTGGCCAGGCTTCGGCCGCAATCCCCGCATTGCGTGCACAGGTATGCCCAAAGCCGTTCGCCTGGCGCTCTACGACGAGCTGGTCCAGTGGCGCCTAGACCACCGCCACGGCGTCGAAGAGCTCCTCAAGGGATCGGCCTGGCGGGCACGATTCCCCAGGGGCGCTTACGGCCGGGCCAAGGAGCTGCGCCGGATCCTCGCCGCTCGCGCGCAGCCACCCCCGCTCACGGCCTGAGCCGCAGCGGGCAGGCTCCCTCCTCCGCAAGCCCGCATATTCAACCTCGCTGAGCCCCGAGCCCAGCGAGGCGGCTTCGTGTACGCACAGCGGAATCCGCGAGAGCGTCGAGGGGGCGATTTGCCGGGGCAAGGGCTTTCGCCGCGCCTCTAGCGTGTTGGTTGCGACCCACCTTGGGACGGGTTCCAGGTTCCACCCCGGCCTCTTCACCTTGACCATGCGCGTCTCCTGTCGCCTGGCGGCCCCCAAGAACGCGGCCCGCAACCAAGACAACTAAACGACCCACGCACCAACGCCGAGCACAATCCTCTCGCGCAACCGGTTGCGCCTGGCAAGTCCTGTCCTGAGAGCACGTTGGCGGGTCCGACCCACGGCACCTCTTGGTGAGATCGACGCTCTCAGAGGCTAAGAGCGCCGCTGATGTTCAAGGCCCGCCAACGCTCTCCGTGAGCGGCCCAGAATCGGCCAATGCCGCCCGGCTGACCTCTGGAACCCTACGGGGCCGACTTCTGAACCCTACCGCTTCGACTCCTTGACTCCTTTACCATGGTCGCAAGCAACTTGGCTGCCTCCTGTCTAGCCTTGGTCTTGCTCATCCGCTGACGGAGGGTTCGCTTTGCACTCTTGCCATTGTTCTTGTTGAGCAACTCAACCGTCACGCCCGTACGAGATCCCTTCTCTGATCCGTGACTCCCCATGGGTTTATGCACGGAGACGTCTACTCCCCACTTCGCGGGGTCTAGTCCGACGCTCTTGAGCAAGTCCAACTCTGCCTTCTCGTTCACCCCAAAGCTCCTCGACAACGACTCGGGTCTCGTGTGTGAGGGGCCGTGCCTAGTCCCTCAGGGAGGGAGGTCCGCCCCGCCTGTTCTTATTGTAGACCTTTGAGTCGGCATCGCTGCCCTTGGGACCATCACCGTGTGTGTGCCCACCAGACCTTCTACCTGGAGGAGTCGGCGCACCGTCGTGCTTGTCGAACCTCCCCTGCCTTCGCCGTGGCAGGCCTCGCCTTCGTGCTTGCTTCCGTCGATCAGACCCCTTCCCAGCCTCTCGTGCGCCCTTTCGGGTATTGAACTGGCGCTGGTGCCGGAGCCTCTTTCCACTTGGTCCCAGTCCCGTACTCCGACCAGGGGAAACTCCTGGGGTGCCCTTCGGCTTTCCGACCGGAATTCGCTTCTCTCTGAGCTTTTTCGCTGCCCTCTGGGCCTTCTTGGCGGCGTCCTTGGCGTCCTTGGCCCTGCCCAACTTGTCGGCTCGACGTTCGAGGGTTCGAATCTTGCGCTGGAGGCGGTCGAACTTGAGCTTGAAGCTTGCGCAACCGTAGATGTCTCCAAGCCACGGGACGAACTCGATGATGTTCTCCCACCAAGCGTTGTCCAGTGAGTCGAGCAACCTCTCAGCCTGTTCTAGGGTGGCCTTCCCCGCGCCCTTCTTGGTCCCCTCCTTTCCAAGCTTCTTCTTGAGCTTCTTCCTGATGATCCTTCTTAGAGCCTTTTTGGCACCAGCGACGAGCAACTTCTTTGCCACCAGAGAGGGGGGGAGTCACCGAACGGATCCACCCGATTGATCGGGTTGTTCCCGCAGTAATTTTGCGCGTTCCCTCGCTGACCAGCGTCGCCCCACATGCCGCGAGGATCCCTGGATATGAATCGGCCCGCCTCGGGGTCGTAGTAGCGGTTCCGGTAGAAGTAGAGCGAGGACCCCTCCTCGTAGTCCATGCGCCGACCCGTGAACCCATAGGGCTGGATCGGCGTCTGGTCGAGCTTCGCGACTCGCTTCCCGTCCATGTCGAACTGGTTGGGCTCTAGAACGGTCGTCTTCCCATACGCCTCGTAGGCGTAGCGCTCCAGCACCGTCCCCGCCGAGTCCGTGACCGCAGTCACGCTCCCGAGCGAGTTGTGGCAGTAGAAGAGGTCAATCCGGCGCCTCCCGCTCCGTGACCGCTCCCCCTTAGCGGAGGTCGAGGGCCTTGGTCTCGCCCGCTACGAGCTCGACGTCGCGGCTCTGCTGGGTGTCGAAACGCGTCACGCGGTAGCGGCCCTCGCCCAGGCCCTCGGCGCGATAGCGACCCTCGGCGTCGCTCGTCGTCCGCCGCACGAGGGGGCCCGCGATTACGACCGGGACGCCAGCTTGAGGGCGGCCGCCAGAGTCCAGCGTGTATCCACTCAGGACAGCGCCGGGTGGGAGCCGAAAGGACTGATCCCCTCCGGGTGCGAGTTGGACGACCAGCGGACCGTGCTCAGGGTGACTGAGGGTCACCCGCATTCCCTCGGGTGGGAGGGCAGGCAGATGAAACTCCCCTTCGTCTTCGCTGATCCCGAGCAGATAGATCCGGCCTGCTTCGCCGCCGAGTTGGACCTCCCGCTGGCGCCCGAACAGAAAGGCAACTCCGCCCAGGGGCCGCCCCCCCGCGTCCCGGACGATGCCCGTCGCTTCCACACCGTCCGAGAGTTCGATCCGAAGGTGGCCGCCTCCCGGCGGAACGTTGACGTATTGGGGGCTTAGAAAACTCGGCCCGTGACCGTGTCGAGCCTCACCACTCCTGGCTCGCACGATCAGTTGGCGAGTCTCTATCCCGACCACGATCGCGAACCTTGAGCCCTCAAAGAGCTGAGCCTGCTCGGGAGCGTTGGCCGGAGCCACGAGGACCGCGTAGACCGGATCCCCCCGCGAAGTCAGCACGATCCCCGTCAGGGGAAGAGTCGCCTCCAGATACAGCTCGACTCGAGCCCCGGGTCCGACGTAGTCCTGGCTGGCGGGCTTGAAGCCGTTCTTGCTCGCGCTGACCAGAAAAGGGCCTGTGCCTAGCTCCGCGATTCGGAACGTTCCCTGGACGTCGCTCCGCGTCAACCGTTCGTCGCCTGGACCCGTGACCCACACCGCAGCGCCTCGCAGGGGCGCGCCCTCCCCGTCGAAGACTCGCCCCGAGACCTCCGTCGGTGGGACGAGCACGAGGTCCTGTCGGACCGCCTCACCCGGGGACAAGAGGAGATCCGCGACGCCAGCCCCCAGGCCTTCCGCCCGGGCCCGCAGGCGCACGCCGCCCGGCGGTAGACCTCGCAAGCGGAAGCGACCTTGAGCGTCGCTCCGAGTCTGTCGCCGGTCGGGAAGTTGGGCATCGACGATCGCGTTCGCGAGGGGCGCTCCCTCGGCGTCGAACACCGACCCCGAAACCTCAGCGGCGCGGACCATCTCCACCAAGAGTCGCGGCCCCCGGGGCAGGAATCGGACCCGCTCACGGAGCGTGACGAAACCGTCGCCGCTGACCTCGATCGCGTAGTCCCCAGAGGGAACCGAGCCGAAACCGAACTGACCCTCCCCCGCGCTGATCGACTGGAGCGTCTCGGTCGGACCCGTCAGCCGAAGGGAGATCCCCTTCAAGGGGCGACCCCTCGAGTCAATGACTCGTCCGTCCAAGCGGCGGTTGGCCCGGAGGCGAACCTCAAGCGGATCCGGGTCGGCTCCGAGCGGAACGAGGACAGGGATCGGTCCCTCGCTCCCGTCCTCGTGGCGCGCGCAGAGCAAGAGCTCACCCGGTTCGAGGCCGGCGAGCGAGAAGGTCCCGTCCGCCGCACACTTCGAACGCCGCGCGTCTTGAGAGCTCCCGAGCGCGCTCCAAATCAAGAGCGAGGCGCCTCCGGCGGGCGCTCCGGAGCGCGTCTCGACTCGGCCTCGCAGGGTCTGCCCCGTCGCACAGCGGAGGGTGACCTGGGCCTCAGCGCCCGGCCGAACGATCACCTCGCCACGGGCCGGGATCGAATCGCTGCCAGGCGTCGGGCGCACGAGGAGATCGATCAAGCCCCCGGGCACGCTCTGGAAGCGAAACTCTCCGCGCCGATTGGCCACGACTTCCTCGGCCCAGTCGCCACCGCGAGCCAAGACCCGACCCGGCACCCCGTGTCCGACGGGGTTGAGGACGTGCCCGACCAGCGCCCCGCCGCGAGGGAGCACGATCACCGTCTCACGTCCGGGCCAAGCCTGGACGTGAAGCGCCGGGCGCTCACCGCCGCCGACTTTGAGGATCGAAGACCCGCCCGCGTCGCGCGAAGACTGCAGGCTGAACCGACCCCAGCGGTCGGTCTGAGTCGGCATCCCTGGGCGAAGCCGATCTGCGCGAAGGCGCACGATCGGCACCCGGGCCAAGGCGCGCCCGGCCTCGTCTTCAACTCGTCCGCCCAGCTGACCCGCGTCAAGCCTTCCGGCCGGTCCGCCGCGACCCTCGCCGCTCGCGGCTCGCCCGCCTCCCAAACCACGGGCAGCAGGAGGCTCTGCTCGAGGGGCCCCGCGCCTCGGCGCACCCTGGGGCTGAAGCTGAGCGCCCGAGCGAAGACCGGCGCTGGAATTCGGAGCCGAGCCTTCCTCGGGCATCAAAAGCGACGCCACACCGACTCCGAGCAGAAGCGCGAGGGCGCTCCCGATCGCTGCGTGGACTCGGTTCACGACTGCTCGGCTCGCCAGACCCGCAGCGCGCCAGCCAAGGCGTCCACTTCATCGGGGATCACGTAAGCCTGGGCGGCCATGCGAATCACCCGTCCGCCTGGAAACGAGACCACCGGGATCTCGATTCGGTGGACTTCACGGAGCCAGACTTGGAGCGGATCGCTCTCTCGCGGTCCGAGGGGGCTCCGGCGGGGCAAGGTAACCGCGGCCAGGTTGCCGATCATGGAGTCGGGGGCAGGCACCTCGACCTCGAGCGCGTCGGCCATTTGCTTCCGCGCGCTCAGAGCCAGGGCGCGGTTGTGGGCATAGAGCGCGTCCCAGCCGCCCGTAAAGAGCTCGCCCAGGAAGTGGATCGCGCCCGGAACGCAAAGGTAGGACGAGGGATCCGCGCTCCCCGTCCAGTCGAACTCGAGCCGAAAGCGCGAGCGCCCCTTGCTCTCGTCGTTTGCGCCGTGACTGATCGCGAGAGGACGGATCTTCGCCTGACGGTCACGGCGAACGTGGAGGAAGGCAGCCCCCTTCGGCGAGCAGAGCCACTTGTGGCAGTTGCCCGTGTAGTAATCGGCGTTGAGGGCGCTTAAGTCGAGGGGGATCATTCCTGGGGCGTGAGCGCCGTCGACGAGGACCTCGATGCCGCGCTCGTGAGCGAGGGCGACGAGCTCCGCGATCGGAAACACGAGCCCGCTCGGACTCGTTATGTGATCGATCAGGAGGAGTCGGGTCCGCTCGCTGAAGCCCGCCGCGACGGCTTCGCAGACCGCCTCGGGGCCGCTGATTGGAAAGGGAATCGTGACCTCGACCACGCGAGCCCGAGCGCGATCGCAGGCGAACGTCGCAGCGGTCCGAGCCGCGTTGTAGCCGTGGCTGGTGGTCAGGATTTCGTCTCCGGGCGAAAACTTGAGCGAGCGCAGGATCGTGTTCAACCCGTGGGTCGCGTTGGGGAGGAACGCCAAGTCACAGGAGTCGGCCCCCACGAACTCGCCGAGCACGCCTCGGGCGGCGTCGAGCAGGCCCTCCGCTTCGCGCGCCATAAACTTGACCGGCTGCCGCTCGAGCCGCACCCGCCAGGCTTGCTGTTCTTCGAGGACCACGCGCGGCGCGGCCCCAAACGACCCGTGATTGAGGAACCGGACCTGCGGGTCGAGGCTCCAGAGGTCTCTGAGCGTGCTCACTGGCTCCTCCTCTTGATCGTGCCGATCCGGAACACGGTCTCCTTCCCAAGCGTCACCGCGTAAGCGGCGCTGTCCTGGGTCATCCCGTCCTGAAACGCTACCTGCAGCTGATACTGTCCGGCCTCGACTTCCCAGGATCGGCGCTTGCCCGCCGTGAGATACTCGCCCGTTGGGAGCCGCTCGGGGCCCCAGCCGGGATCGTTTCTCGAGCTGAACCGGACGTGGAGAATGGCCCAAGCCGAGTTGTTGGCGACGGTCAAGGTCCCGAACTTGGCAGCCGCCGAGCCGGGCAACACGCAGCTCACGACCGCCCCAGCTCGGACCTGAAGTGGGGCTTCGGGCGTCCAGTTGCCTCCGTCACCCAACTCTAGGCGCAGGTGGTATGTCCCAGCCGGGAGCTCAAGCTGACGCTCCTGCTGGGGCTTGATCACGTCCCCGTCGTCGAGCCCGTCGCCGCTCCAGCGGGAGCTCCCCGCCTCTCGCCAGCGGAGGTGGAACACGCTCTGGTCCGAGTGATTCTGGACGAGGAGGACCCCCAGGCCCTGGACTGGCTCGGGCGCCGGCGGTCCCGAGCGGCCAAAATCTGGGTCCCTCGACGCGCAGCCGGCCAGGCACGCCACAACGAAGACCGCGAGCGCCAGCCGAGCCAGGTGAGCGTGAATTCCCATGGCCCGGATCATAGCGAGCCCACCTCCGTTCGGAACCGGGGACGAGAGCCCAAGACTCGACTGCAGCGGCTCCCCCCACAAGACCCCGCTCCACCCTTGCGCACCCGCCCTGCCGCGGCGACCCTTCCAAAGTGCAGCCCCCCCCAGAATCCGGTCTCCGCAGCGTCCCGACCAACCTAGGCCCCGACCAAGTCCTGGTCGAAGAGCCCCTCTTGATCGAGGTCGGCGAAGAGACCATCCTCACGATGCGGACCCCCGGCCACGACCCTGAGCTCGCGCTGGGGTTCCTGCTTGGCGAAGGGATCTTGGCGTCTGCAAATCAAGTCGAGCGGCTCGAGACCGTGCCGGTTGGTGAGGACTCCCCAACCGCTCGGGTCCGCGCCCACCTCACTCCTGGCGTGACCCTGACCCCCCTCGCGCGCTCGCGCCTGAGCCGGGCCCACGCGATCCGCCCCTCCTGCGGCCTCTGCGGCCTCGCGAGCGCCGAGGGCCTGACAAGGGCGCTGACCCCTCCTGCGAGCGGGCAGCCAGCCACGACGCTCGAGGTCCTGACTCGAATCGCCAACACCATGCGCTCCCGCCAGCACCTGTTCCGGGCCACGGGTGGCTCCCACGCAGCCGCGATCGCGTGCGCCACGTCTGGGGAGGTGTGGGCCGTCCGAGAGGACATTGGGCGACACAACGCCCTCGACAAGGCGGTCGGGGCCTGCGCCCACCAGCCGCTCGCCGAGGCCGCCGTAGTCCTCTCGGGACGCGGAGGTTACGAGTTGGTGCTCAAGGCTGCCCGACTGGGCATTCCGATCGTGGCCTCGGTCTCGGCTCCCTCTAGCCTCGCGGTCGATCTGGCGGACGAGCTCGGAATGACGCTGATCGGGTTCCTCCGCGAAGGTGGGGGACGGGTCTATGCAGACGATGGTCGGTTGGAGGATCTGGGCTCTAACGCCTAGCGCGTGCCTTCTCCTCGCCAGTCCAGACCGAACTTCCCAGCCAAGAAGCGCTCCTCGCGGCGAATTCGCCACGAGAGCGCGAGCAAGAAGGGCACCAGGGTCAGCCAGGACCCTCGCGCCCCAAGCGCGAGCAGGACCCCCAGGACAGAGAGCAGGTTCGCAGCGCTTGGGGGTGGCTCGGTCGTCGTTCACCTCTCCCGAATCCTACGAGCCCGACGCGCTCGTCGTCAGGCCTGAGCCAGCTTGAGGTTGGCCCGACGCCAGCCCTTGACGACGAAGAACGCGACCACCAGGACAGCGCCGATCGTGCCCCAAAGGACCATGTCGCCGGGGAGCACGAAGCGCTGAGGGAGGAGCGCGATCAGCTCCATGCCGAACGCGCGCGCCGCGAGCCAGCTGACGAAGGCCGGCACCGTCAGGAGTCCGATCGCGCGCGCGTTCTCGACCCGCGGATTGCGGCTCCGCGGCAGCCAGAGGACCCGTGTCCCGGCGGCTAGCCAAGCGAAAGCAAGACCCAGCATTCCGAGCATCGCGTCCCCGTAGATCGCCATCACCGCTAGGCTCCAGCCCACCCCCCGGCCCATCGGAATGTCGTCACCGCTCCCCAGCTCGTCGCGGCCGTCGGGCCCGCACGAGTAGATCCGCCACGTCGCGCTTCCGCGGTAAACGAGCCGATAGGGGTTCCCCCAGGGATCGTTCGTGCGCGAGTCTGTCGTCTGGCCTTTCGTGTAGACCAGGCTCCCATCGGGGAACACGCCCTTTTGGATCCAGTCCTGCTGGACTTGGAGGGAGACGGGGAGGACTCGCCCCGCGACCCAACCGAACACAATCGCGAGCAGGAACGCGAGCACGCTCATGCCGAGGAGGGCTCGCGTGATCCGCCGCTGAGCGCGCGGAGAGAGCGGGACCCTCGACTCGCTAGGGTCGTCCTCGGGTACGCCCTCGGGGCCGAAGGGCTGGGGCGGACGCACCTCGAGTTCGCCGAGCAGGCCGCGGAGCTCCCGCGCCTCGTCCGGTGGGAGCTCCTCCAAGAGGCTGTTCAGACGCTCCTGCTGGCGCCCGCTCCGGTCCACACGAGCGGACGCTTCAGGGGGCAGCGCAGGCTCTTTAGCGTCGCCGGCCCGAACGCCGTCGCCTGGGTCCGCGCCCTCCGCCTCCATGACTCAGTCAAGCCCCAGACGAGTCATGATGCGCTCCAACTCAAGGGGGAGCGGGTCTTCAAAGGTCATTGTCTTCTCGCTCTCGGGGTGGGGGAGAACGAGCTTCGCCGCGTGCAGGAACAAGCGATCGAGGTTGAGGTCCATGCTCAGGCCGTGGCTCGCCCCCGTCCCGTAGCGGGGGTCGCCTAGGACGGGGTGCCCGATCGCGGCCAAGTGCACGCGAATCTGGTGAGTCCGCCCGGTCTCGATCTCGACCTCGAGCAAGCTCGCTCGCCGCGACCCCGCCAGGACCTTGTAGCGGGTCGCTGCCGGTGCGCCGCTCGGATCGACTTGCATTCGCTCTTCGCCCTCCTCGCCCGACTTGGCGAGGGCGAGGTCGATCCGTCCCTTCTGTTGGGTCGGCTGACCCTGAACGAGCGCTTGATAGGTTCGGTAGAGCCGACCTTCCTTGAGCGCCGCGAACAGGCGGCGAGCCCCGAGCCGACTCCGCGAAAGGGCCAACAGCCCAGAGGTGTCGCGGTCGAGGCGACCGATCGGAGTGACCTTCGTCCCGAGCGCGAGACCGACGGCGTCGATCCAGCCCGCATCGTGGCCCGAGCCTCTGTGGATCACGACCCCGGCCGGCTTTGAGGACACGACCAAGTGCTCGTCCTGGTGACGAAGCGACGCTTCGGCGAGATGACGAAGCTGAATCGGGACTCCGCGTGAGTCGGGGAGCGGCTCTGAGACGTCGAGCCCGGGGGCCGGGAGCAACCCGTAGTTGGTGATCCGCACGACTTGACCGAGCTCCAGCCGCTGGCCGCCCTTGGCGCGCTTGCCATTCACGCGAACCCACCCCTTTCGGATCGCCTTGAGGGTCGTCGTGCGAGGGTAGCCGAGGCACTTTTGCATGAAGGTCTCGAGACGAGACCCCTCCTCGCTTCGGTCAACGGGGAAGTCACGCTGCGGACGAGGCCCGCGTGGGTCTTCGCCTTCGACTCCAGCAGGAGCTCCCGCCTCTGGAGCACCTGCCTCTGGAGCACCTGCCTCTGGAGCGCTCACGAAGGGTGGTCTGCGGGCAGGCCAACGGTTGCGAGGGCGTAGTTCCGATAGCGCGGGTCCTCGGTCAACTCGGACACGACGTGCGGCGCGAGCCAAGCCGGAATCTCGACGGTCTGATCAGCGCTCTCAAGCTCGACCTCTGCCAGCACGATCGGAAACTCATCAAAGGCGTCGATCTCCCACACCACGGGGCCCTCGGCCACCTTGTAGCGGGTCTTGGAAATGCGACGACCCAGGGTTTGAGCCCACTCACAGTCGAACTCGCTCGCCTCGATGTCGCGCTCGTTCTCTTCCCGCACGAGCCCTTGCCCGCTCTTGATCGTGTGAATGAAGTGCTCCTTGCCCTCCGGCGAGACCTTGCGCCGCAGGCGCCCCTCGTAATAGGTCCCCGGCTGACTTCCTGCGGGAGGATCTGGGAGGTAGCCCTGCTCGATCCGCCAAGCCGCGGCGTGGGGCGGGAGGTCCGGGAGACGATCTAGGAGGAAGACCCGCTCGATCTCCTCAGGCACGAGCTAGTGCGCCATTGGGAGCGCGGCTGGGGAGCGAGCGATCTCGAGGTAGTCCCGAGGGTCGATCTTGCGAACCTCGAGCAGCCGCTCCACGACCTCGCCGACCGTGCGATTGGGGGTCGAGGCCCCAGCCGTGATCCCGATCGTGATCGGGCCCGCGGGGAGCCAATCACGGGTCACGGTCGTCTGTTTCTCGTCCAGCGCCTGATGCCGGAGCTCGTTCTCGGAGAGGATCTCGCTCGCTGAGTCGATGTGGTAGCTGGGGCAGAACTCAGCCCCGATCTCGATCAGGTGGCTCGTGTTACTGGAGTTGTAGCCGCCCACGACGAGGAGCAGGTCCATGTCCCCCTGGCGGCCGAGCTCGAGCGCGGCGTCCTGGAGATCCTGAGTCGCGCTGCAGATCGTGTCGAAAGACCGAAACCGCTCATCCTCGCCGTAGCGGTCCCTGACCGCTTCGCCGAGCATTTCGGCGATCTCGAGCGACTCGGTCGAGAGCATCGTGGTTTGGTTGGCGAGGCCGATGTGGCCCAAATGCTGCTCGGGGTCGAACCCACTCGAGGCGGCCGTCGCGAACTGCGCTTGGAGCCCCTCTCGAGTCGGGCAACCCGGTGACTGGCGAATGTAGTCGCAGACCAACTGGGCCTCGGCCTTGTCGCGAACGACTAGGTAGTGACAGCCCTCCTCGGTCGCGCGCGAGCTCGTGGCCCTCGTCTCCTCGTGGGCATACTTGCCATGAATGACCGAGGTTCGTCCCTCCTTCACGTATTGGCGGACCCGCCGCCAAACGTTCATCACACTCCCGCAGGTCGTGTCGACCAACACGCACTCGATATCGAGGAGCTGCGCCATCTCCTCAGTCGTGACGCCAAAGGCGGGCAGGATCACGACGTCGTCGCTCGTGACGTCGTTGAGGGCGTATTCCCCGCCGAGAAACCGGACGCCGAGCTCGACTAGGCGTCGATTCACATACGGGTTGTGAATGATCTCATTGGTTATGTAGAGCGTCTTGTCCGGGAAGTGCTCACGAGTTTCGTAGGCCAAGTCGACCGCCCGATCGACGCCGTAGCAGAACCCAAAGTCCTTGGCGAGCCGAACCGTGACGTCCCCGAAGACCACCTTGTGGTCAGCCTCGCGGAGGGCGTCCACCATTCCGCTGTGGTAATCGTTTTGGAGCAGGCCCTTGATCTGCTTCTTGAGCCCAAACCCCTTCTGTACGTAGCGCTCGTTGCGAGCAGCCTTCTTCGTCATGTCAACCCCTTAGGTCGCCGCATGGTAACCCCCACCCCCCTCAATTTTGGATCTGATTCTGAGCTGGGAACGCGGGCTGGCAGAGTCCACGGAAGGCACCCAAGTCGTCTGGTGGCTGTGGATTGAGGTAAGCTCTGGCGTTCTTCTCCCAAAGGTGAACTGTGTCCGATTCGGGTGGCCCTGAGGCCCTCACCACAGCAGAGACGTCGACTCGCCCGCAAGTCGTGATCTTGGTTCGCGCCCGGGAGAGCGACGCGCCCTCCGACGACACAAAGAAGTTCAAAGCCGCCGCCGAGCTCCACGCAGCCGCAGCCAACGCGACCGACGTCGGGGAGACCCGCAAGTACACCCGCGCCCCGGACGCGGCAGAGGAGGCTGAGGCCGAGGCCGCCAGCAAGACGGCTGAGCTCGGCAAAGAGGAGCCAGGCAAAGAGGAGACCGGCAAAGAGGAGCCAGGCAAAGAGGAGCCCGGCAAAGAGGAGACCGGCAAAGAGGAGGCCGGCAAAGAGGAGGCCGGCAAAGAGGAGGCCGCGGAAGAAGTCGAGCCGTCCACCGCAAAGTTCGTTCTGCCTCCCGAGCTCGAAGAGGACCCCCTCGACCAGCCGACCGAACGATTCAGCAACGCGCTCCGGCCACGCAAACGAACAGCGGCCGACGACGTCACCGTCGGCGCAGTGATCCAAGTCGACCTCCAAGCCGACCCCAGCCCATTGACTCCCTTCCTCGGGAGAACCCTCCTCGAGCGGGCCGCGCGCGCAGCCGAAGTCGCAGGAGCCCCTCGGCTCCTGCTCGTTGGCGGCCCCGAAATGGGCGAGCAACGTGCAGAGGTCGTGGCCGCCGCCCAGAACGGTTTCCGCGGCGAGATCGAGGTCCACGAGGAGGATCCCTCCCCAGACAGCTTCGGTCGGGGCCGCTTGCTCCTCCTCGACGGAAGCGCCCTCCAAGACGGCGCGGCGCTGGCGAGCATGGCCCGAGTCTCGGGCGACAAGGTCGCGCTCCTCCTCTCGGATCATGGGGACGGCCTCCGAGCACGGACGGAAGGCGGGGCGATCGTGGAGTTCGGGACCGATCTCCAGCCAAACGACGGCGCGCTCGCAGGCGCCTTGGCCTGCCCCGTCGAGGACTTCAAACTCATGAGCCAGCTCGGCATGCGAGCCGCTCTCGATCGGGTCAGTCGCGAAGAGCGCCTCGTCGGCCGGGTCGTCAGCGAGACCTACGGCCGCCAGTTCCGCGACGGTTCACGGGCCGCCCAAGCCGAGCGCTACTGCTACGAATCCCTCGCGGGAGGCAAGAGCGACGGCCTGTTCGACCAGTGGTTCGGCCGCCACCTGTCTCGTCTCGTGACCCTGGCCCTCCTGACCAAAGAGGCGATCTCGCCCACCCTCGTCTCCGGCTTCGCGGCTGTCATAGGCGGCGCCGGTGGAGTCCTGCTCGCCCTCGGGAGGCCCGTCTGGGCGCTGGTGGCGGGGCTGTTGTTGGTCGTGTCCGCGATCCTCGACCGGACCGACGGCGAGCTGGCGCGGCTCCGCCTCGACGACCGCCCCCGCCGGTTCGACTTCCTCCTCGACCACGCGATCCTGAGCTTCCTGCTCGCGGCGCTGGCCTGGGGCCTCGACCACCCGCCCGACGGGGTCGGGGGCTGGGAGGCGGCCATCAAACTCCTCCCCGACTTCGCGGTTCGGGGACTCAGCCTCGGCGGCCAGCCGGTCTCGGCGACGCTCGTCGGCGTGGCTGGCGTCGCCGGCGTGATCGCGCTCCTCTCGATCTCAACCTGGCGGGGGCCCCCGCGGGCTCGCGCGACGGGGCTCGAGCGCTTCGGGGACATGCTCGCCAGCAGCTTTGGGAGCCGCGACTATGCCTACTTGGTCTTGATCGGCGGGATCATGACCCTCGTCCAGCCCAACCTAGGGCTGATGGCCTTTGTGCTCCTCGGCTGCACGGCACTGGTCTATGGATTCGCCTCGCTCTTGCTCGTGGTCCAGTTGATCGCTCCTCGGCCCGAGGAGTAGCTCCCAGGTGAGCGAATCGTCAACTGAGGACCAACCGTCAACTGAGGACCAACAGGCCACTGAGGACCAACGGGCCACTGAGGACCAACGGGCGCGCCTCGAGTCGCTCCGCGAGATGCTCGCTGACGACCCCGCTAGCACTTTCCTCCGCTACGGCCTCGCGATGCAACTCAAGAGCCTCGGGCTCGCCGAGCAGGCGCTGACCGAATACCTGCGGCTCGTCAATGAGACCCCCGACTACCTAGCGACCTACTATCACTACGCCGCCTTGCTGGGCGAAGAGGCTCGCGAGGAAGAAGGCGTCGCCGTCGCCCGCCTCGGGGTGACTCGCGCCGAAGCCGCAGGGAACAGCCACGCCAAGGGCGAGCTCCTGGACTTGATCGACGAGCTCGACGGCTAGATCGAGCGGATCGAGCGGCCGACGCGGGTCCCGACTCGAACCAAGGTCTCGTCGCCCGTGGCGCTCGTCGCGAGCAAGTCCTCGTCCCACACGACCCGACCGCGCTCGCACAGGACGACGACCGTCGACCCCCCGAATCGAAAAGTCCCCTTCTCGGCCCCACGCTGGACCCACCCCGGCGAGTAGGTCTGCAAGATCGTGCCGACGACTAAGGCGCCGACCTCGATCAAGGCCAGCGCTCCGAAGCGCTCGGTTTGCAGGAGCGTCAGCGAGCGCTTGTTGAGGAAGCTCGCCGCCCCCGCCGAGAGCGCGATCGGGTGCACCGAGTGGAGGCGGCCCTCTGTTGCTCGCGCTGGGTCCGCCCAGCCGGAGGCGGGGAAGTGGTAGCGGTGATAGTCGGCGGGCGCGAGGCGCGCGATCAGGACCGGTCCCCCCGCGAAGCGCTCAGCGAGCGCGGGATCCCCGACGAGTTCGGCCAGGCTGACTCGGCTCTTCTTGACGACCAAGGGCTCGCCTCGGGGCCACCCAGAGAACACGAGCGTTCTCGCGTCGCAGGGCGAGAGGAGTGCGTTCGGATCGGGGTCTAGGGGTCGGACCCCAGGGCGAAGGCGTCGCGCAAAGAACGCGTCGAGAGAGGAGTAGGCCTCGAGGGGGCGCGCTGCCTCCGAGGCGTCGATTCCGAGCCGGTCGACGAAGCCCTGAATCTGGCCCCGGCTCCACGGGCTGCGCTTCATGAGGCCATAGACCTGGCTCAAGGGCCGCCGGCTGAGCACGTGCTGGGTCAGAGTTCGCCCGAGCCAGCTCCCGTAGAACAGGCGCAGCTCGCGCTCTCCAAACACGAGCTCTTCTTCCCAGGCGCCGCTCGCGCGATCGAGGTATCGAATCGACTCCACGCAGGCATCAGACCACGACCTCGCCCGGTCGTCCCCGGCCCAGGCCAGATCGCCCCGCGGGACACTTGCCGAGGAGCCCAAGGTTGGGTGAACTGCTCTCTGCAAGGACCCGTCATGCGCCCCGCCACCCTCTCGACTCTTCTCCCTCTCTTCGCTGCGGGCCTCGCCCTCTCGGGCTGCTGCTCCACAGGGCCGCCCCCCGCCTGGGCGAGCGACACGCCCCCTGCGACCGAGACCGAGCTCTCGGTGATGGGCGAGGCCCATGGGAAGGCGAGCCTCGCCGAGGCTCGCCAAGGCGCTCGCCGCGCCGC
>JAESQQ010000046.1 GCA_016765095.1 Planctomycetota bacterium
GACGGGCGGCTTGTCGTCGACGAGCAGGCACCCAACCCCTTCGTGCCTCCCGGTCGCTCTTGCTGGGAGTTCGGGGCAGACAAGGGCGTTAAGGGCAAAGCCGATCGTGACTACGAGAAGCGGAAGGAGAATCCCGGCGATCTAGACCCCAAGGAGTCCACCTTCGTCTTCGTTACACCCAGAAGGTGGGGTGGGAGGGAGAAATGGGTCAAAACTCGGAAGGAGGAGGAGTTCTGGCGTGACGTGAGAGCGTACGACGCCGACTCGATAGCCCAGTGGCTTGAGTTGGCGCCGACGGTCCACCTTTGGCTCTCCGCCCTTCTCGGAAAGAAGCCCGAGGGGG
This sequence comes from Planctomycetota bacterium, assembly GCA_016765095.1. Classification (GTDB taxonomy): domain Bacteria; phylum Planctomycetota; class J058; order J058; family J058; genus NORP233. The sequence continues at coordinate 344 of JAESQQ010000046.1, forward strand.
CAACGGATCTCCAAACGGTATGGGAGGACTGGCTCTCAAGCACTGAGCCTCCACTGGGGCCCGACATAGTCCTAGCCGGGCGATCTGAGGTTGTTCAGCAGATCCATGACTGGCTCAGGACCCCCACGGACACGTTGAGGTTGCGCGCTGAGTCGCGCACGGAAGCCGTAGCGGTCTTCGCCGCCGCCATTCAACGTCTTCCTCAGCCGGAGTCCGCCATTCAGCTCAACCAGGCGTTGTGCGCTGACTCTCACGGTGCGATCGAGAGCCTGCTAGTTCGGGATGATCCGATCACAATCGTGTGCGGGCCCGACAGCCAAGCCTTGCTTGAGCGGGCTCGACGGCGAGGGCATCACACCGTTCTCACTCTCGGTCGTTCGGACGGGGCGGGCAGGACAGAGGAAATCCCCCGCACAACTCTGGGTCAAGTCGAGAAGGTCTTTGGTGAGGCCGAGGAGGTAAGACAGCGGGCTAGAGACCTTGCCCGGTTAGCCCGACGAAGCATGAGTTCTCTCCGCCGACGCCTGGCCGTTACCCCGGATCTGCAGCGTCCCCGTTGGGCGGAGCCTGGAGAGGCACGCCCTCTCGCTCTCGCCATGCTTGCTGGGCAGTGGGACGAAGGCAACGGACTGGACCGAGACCTTTTAGCGGCGATTTCCGGCAGCCCATACCCGGAACTCCAGAGCGTACTTCTGCAGTGGTCCCGCCAGCCGGATCCCCCCTTTCGCCAGGTAGGCGACGTGTGGTCAGTGGTCTCGAAGGCTGACGCCTACTCCCTTCTCTCGGCCTACCTCTCTAGAGACGACCTCGACCGATTGGTCCAGGTCGCCTTGCAGGTCCATGGGAGGCCCTCAGCGCGCTTCAACCTTGACCCTGGAGATCGCTGGCGCGCGAACCTCTTGATTAGCGAACCAGACCACTCGAACGTCCTTCGACGAGGACTCGCAGACACATTTGCTCTGCTTGGGTCGAATGACCCGGTGGACGGCCCCGCTTGGGGTTCGTTTCGTGCGCACGTGGATCGCTTCGTGGGGAATCTGCTCAGGACTGCCAACGGGGATTGGCGAGTCTGGGCGAGCCTCTCCTCCGACCTCCGGTTGATTGCTGAGGCCAGCCCGCAGGAGTTCCTCGACGGAGTTGCGGGTGGGCTTGCAGGCGTTGAGCCAGCACTCCCCAGGCTCTTCGAGACTGGGGGAGATCCCCTCTTCACCTCTTCTCCTCACCACGGCTTGGTCTGGGCGCTACAGGTGCTCGGTTGGAGTCCTGATTTCCTCCCGCAGGTCGCCGGCGCGCTCGGGCGGCTTGGGTCGGCCAGGCCGACGGGGAACGTTTCAACCGACCCCGAAGATGCTCTCCAGCGAATTCTCCTCCCCTGGAGTCCCGAGACTGCGGCCTCCGTCGAACAACAACTCGAAGTGATCGACGGGTTGCGGAGCAGGGAGCCAGAGGTGGCGTGGCGACTCATGTGCAGCATGCTTCCCAAGCTGCATGGATTCGCTTCACGTGGTCCGCGACCCCGGTGGCGAGACTGGGGAGAAAGCACGATCACGAACGACGAATACGCCAGACTCGTCACGGGAGTAGTTCGCCGCCTACTGGAGGACGCCGGGCAGGACCCAGTGCGCTGGTGCGACCTTGTGGATCAGGCCCCTCAGCAGGCCTCTGACCACCAGAAGGAGATCGCCAGCAGGCTCGCTGCCGTCGCGGATGACCTACCTGCCGAAGGAAGAACTCGGATCGCGGCGTCACTGCGGCGCACGATCTCCCTCCACCGCCGCCACCCAGACGCACACTGGGCTCTCCCGGCTAGCGACGTAGACGAACTCGAGGTTCTCTATCAGCAGGTGAACCCGACTGAGGCGCTGGCCCAGTGCCGATGGTTGTTCTCCCAGTCGCCCGACCTGCTCGACCCGCACGACGACTGGGAAGAGCAGGACAAGGCCATTACGGCAGTTAGAAGGGAGGCTCTCGCCTCGCTGATTGAGTCGGGCGGCACGGCTGACGTTGCCAGGCTAGTTCCTCTGGTCGAGAACCCCTTCGCTCTGGGCTACTTGCTCGGCGAGAGCGAGCAGGTGCTGGATCTAGACAAGGACAATCTCCTTGACCTTCACCTGGGCCTCGGAGATCAGCCGGGGGCTAGCTTCGCTAGAGGACTGGCCTCGAGCCGACTAGGAGCTGCTGGCAGGGATTGGCTCTCAGCCAAGTTAAGCGCCTTCTCCGAGGAAGGGGGGACCGAGAAAGCGGCAGCGCTTCTCCTATGCGCCAGGCCGATTTCCGAAGGCTTGGACCTGGTCACCGCCCAGGACCCAGAGGTCAGCCGGCACTTCTGGCGGTCCGTAAACGTTTGGCTGCTCAGATCAGCGGATCACGAGGTTGTGGTTCGCTCTCTACTGGCCGCCGATCAACCTCTAAAGGCACTTCATCTCCTCGACGCCCTGATCGAACAGCAGCCCGAAGTCGAGCTCGTCCTTGAAGCCCTAGAGCAAGCAGTGTCAGCACCGCCCGAAGCCGGGACTCTGGATCGCCGAGTCGTATCCAGCGTTCCCGCCCTCTTTGAATACCTCTGGGAAACCGATTCCGAGGACACGGTACGCATTGCCCGACTCGAGTGGCAGTGGCTTCCGGTGTTTCCTGATCGGGTATTGCCAAGGAATCTTCGAAGGGTTCTTGAGTCCGACCCTAGCTTCTTTGTCTCACTCGTGGAGCGGTGCTATCACCCACGCGGAGTGACGAACGAGTCGGGGGGGCATACCCCTTCTGAGGAAGACCGCGCATTTGGTGAGCACGCCTATCGCGTCTTCAGAGACTGGCGAACGCCCCCTGGGGCTGTTGGAGACAGCGTCGATCAACAGGCTCTCCTCCCCTGGGTGCGGGGCGCAAGAGAGGCGCTAGTCGACATCGGTCGGCTTGAAGTCGGCGACGAGAAGATCGGCGAGATGTTGAGCGGTTCACCCATTGGGGAGGACGGCGCTTGGCCACACCCTGCTATTCGAGAAGTTATTGATGAGGTGCTGAGTACTGACCTTGAGCAGGGCATTGCATTGGGCAAGTTCAATAGCCGAGGCGTCCATGGCTGCGACGGGGGGGCCAGCGAGCGTAGTCGCGCCGAGGACTGCCGCCGATCCGCTCAGATTGTTCAAGCGCGGTGGCCCCGCACAGCAGCCATGCTCAGGCGGATGGCGGCTCGCCACTCGGACACTTCAGAGCGAGAAGCGCTTCAGTCCGAGCTCAGATCCGACCTTGACGTCTTCTGACCAAGCCCTGTGTGCCAACCTGATTGAGACACCCTCCCTCCCGCAATTGGTGTGCGGGCGGAGGAACTCCGGCTGTCGCGCGGAGTCGACGGCCACGGGCCGGACTGCTTCTCGACGAGCCAAGACGGTCGGATCTCAGTCGTTCGAGTTCTGGAACACTAGGGGCTAGGGAGCGGACCGGCGCTGTTCACTGCCCCCAAACCGTCCCTGCGTGAGGGCCGGCTGCAGACTATTCAGCTAAAGCACTTACGACCGCAACCCGCCGAGTAGTCAAATACTTCCGCTTCGGTATTGCGCTACCGGCTAGCGCGAGGTTACTATTGCGGCCGTGGAGGTGGTCATGAATTCAATCGAGGTATCAATGAGTGAAGAGAGCTTGGGTGACCTGGCGACGCTGTCCGTCGGGATCGCCCGGAGTCGAAAGTCAGACGCTGGGGGTGCTACTGAACACCCCGTCGTCAATGTGCGCGATCTGGAAGATGGGCAGGTCCGCTCGCTGGGCGACCTGGACCGCGTTGCGCTGACGGAACGCCAGGAGAAGGTGGCTGATCGTTACCGAGTCCAAGCGGGCGACGTCCTGGTCAGTTGCAGAGGGACCGTCACGAAGGTGGGCCTGGTTACAGAGGACACGGCGGGTGCGCTGGTCTCCTCCAACATCATTCTGATCCGACCGGGTGAACGGCTGGACCCCCGCGTCTTGTTCTGCCTCCTCCGGTCCCCCCTAGGTCGAAGGAGCCTGGAGGGGATTGCGACAGGCAGCACGATCAAAGCGATCAACACCAAGAACCTAGCGAAGTTGACCATGCCCGTGGCTTCGGTGGAGGCCCAGCGGGCCTTCGGTGACTTGGTGGCGCTGGCAGAAGAACAGTATTGGCTGGGTTTGGAGGTCGCCCGCGACCGACGACTCCTCGCGCACTCAACGGTCCTCGCCCGCTTGAACGGGGAAGGGTAGAGCATGAAGACTACGAAGGACGATCTTGCGAACCTGCTCTGGAGCGCACTTGACGCGTCGCGAGGCAGTCAAGGCCGTTACGAAGCTGTCGCCAATCTGCTCGCTCTCCTGGTCCTCAAGCGAGTGTCCGATACCAGCGACGAGGCTGACGGAGAGCCCTTCCTCTCTCTACCGCCCGACGCGAGGTGGTCCGCCCTGCGAATGGCCGATCCAGGCGGTCTTCCCGAGGCGATCCACACACTGGCTGTGGCGTTGGAGACAGCCAACTCGAGCCTTCCCCAGGGACTCCTCTCGGATCTCGACCATGGAACGAGACGAACCCGCTCAACTAGAAACGCTGGACTTGATCGGCTCGTCGCCCTTCTGTCTGGAGTTAGGCTGGGCTCCCAAGACGTCGAGCCGGACGCGCTGGGTGAGGCTTGCGACTCCCTCCTCCAACGGCTGGTCGCAACCTCAGGGAAGAGCCGAGGCATTTCCCATACTCCTCCTGACCTCCGAGACCTAGTCGTCTCCCTCCTTGATCCCAAGGCTGGGGCTTCCGTTTGCGACCCTGCCTGTGGTGCTGCCTCGTTCCTGACTGGGGTGGCAAAGCACACCGCCCAGCGCGACCCGGTCGCGGGTAGCGCACTCTTCGGTCAAGAGAAGAGCCGGGAGTCTTGGAGGCTTGCCAACTTGAGCCTTCTGCTTCACGGCCATGCTCACGCTACCGTTGAGTTTGGGGACACCCTGCGCGACCCACCTCTCTCGTCCGACGGGAGTCTGCGTCGGTTCGACGCGATCCTCAGCGCGCCGCCCCTTGGACTGGGGCATTGGGGACACAAGGAGGCTGAGTTCGATCCTCATGGCCGCTTCCGCTACGGAATGCCTCCGGCTCGAACTGGGGACTACGCTTTCGTACAACACGCGCTGGCAAGTCTGAACGCCGGGGGTAGGGCAGTGCTGGTGGTTGCTCCCGGGGTACTCTTTCGCGGTGGCGGCGAGAAGTCGATCCGCGAAGGCCTTATCAAGGACGACCGTATCGAGGCTGTCGTTTCTCTCGGTCCCAACCTCCTCTACGCAACGGGCATCCCAGTGGCGATTCTGGTCTTGGCCGAGGACAAGGAAGCGAAGAAGAGGCGAAAGACCTTGTTCATCAATGCCAGTGATCGGTTCGAGGACGTGAGGGGGCGTAATCTCCTCGCACCCAAGCATCGCGAAGCGATTGTTGGGGCCTATCGGAGCTTCGCCAACGAGCGGGGGTTCGCTCGCGTCGTAGAGACTTCCGAGATCGAGGGAAACGACTTCAGCCTCGACGTGAAGCGTTACGTGCAGCTTCCGCTAGGCGAAGAAGAATGCCTCGACTTGGTCAGTCTTCGCCAGCAGGTGGATGACCTAGAGAGGCGGCGAGCCGAGGTGCTTGAGAGAATGAGTGCGCTCCTGTTGAAGGTGGGGGGAAGCCATGGCGCGTGAGGAAGCGAACGGAACGTGCGCCCAAAGACCACGGGAAAGCGGAGCGAAGCTTACTCTGGCTGTCAAACCTAGCCAGCAGAGGGAGACCGCTATGCCGACCGCCAAGCGCAAGATCCTGGACGAACTCAAACGGAAGCGGTTGCTCGAGATCGCGGACGCCGAAGGGGTAGACCTTCCTGACCGTCGCGCCCTCAAGCCAGTGCGAGACAAGCTGTCGCGGAAGCGCAGTCTGAGCGTCGAGGCTTTGCTTCCCTACCTATCTCGGGACGAGCTGAAGGCTGCATGCCGCGCTCTTGGTCTAGCCGATGAGGGGCGAGCCAAGGCGGTGATCGTCGAACGAATCCTAGCCACCAACGGAGCTGCGGCGGCACGATCCGTGCCGCCGCCCCCTGTAGAAAGGCCTGGGCGAGGAGAGAGCGTGAAGCCGGGACGAGCTGGAACAAGAGCAGCCTCAACGCCTGAACGGACCAGCGAAGGCGACCAGGCACAGCTCTCGACCTCCCAGCTTGGGTCCCACCTCTGGGAAGCCGCCAACATCCTGCGCGGCAGCGCCGTCGACCGGACCGACTGGAAGTCGTACATCCTGCCCCTCCTCTTCTTCAAGCGCATTTGCGACGTCTGGGACGAAGAGCGCGACGAAATGATGAAGCAGTACGGCCAGGTCTTTCCCAAGGACTTCCGCTCCCAGGTCCCCGACGACAAGTGCCCCACCCCCTGCACCGAGCACACCGGCGACGAGCCCTGCCGGGTCGGCTGCCACTGGGAAGCCGTTCGCGGTGTCAGTAAGCATGTGGGCAAAGCCATTCGCGACGCCATGCGCGGCATCGAGCAGGCCAACCAGGAAAAGCTCCTGGGCATCTTCGGCGACGCCTCTTGGACTAACAAGGAGCGCCTGCCCGACGACCTGCTCAAGGATCTGCTGGAGCACTTCTCCAAGCTGCCGCTGGGCAACAAGGCCGTCCAGAACGACGTGATGGGAGACGCCTACGAGTACCTGATCAAGAAGTTCGCCGACTCCACCAACAAGAAGGCGGGCGAGTTCTACACTCCGCGCGGCGTGGTCCGCCTGATGGTGGACATCCTCGAGCCCAAGGAGGGCGAGACCATCTACGACCCGGCCTGTGGCACGGGCGGCATGCTGCTGGGCGCCGTCGAGCATGTGGAGGCCGCGGGCGGCGACCCGCGCACCTTCTTCGGCAAGCTCTTCGGCCAGGAGAAGAACCTGACCACGGCCTCCGTTGCACGCATGAACCTCCAGCTTCACGGCGTGGAGGAGGTGGACATTCGCTGCGGCGACACCCTGCGCCGCCCCGCCTTCGCCTCGGCCGAGGACCAGAGTCTGCGGCAGTTTGACATCGTGCTCGCCAATCCCCCCTTCTCCCTCAAGGACTGGGGGCGGGAAGTGTGGGAGAGTGACCCCTGGGGCCGGAACTTCGCCGGGCTGCCCGCGCACAAGTCGGGCGACTTCGCGTGGGTGCAGCACATGGTGAAGTCCATGGCCCCAGGCCGCGGGCGCATGGCCGTCGTGCTGCCTCTGGGGGTGCTGTTCCGCGACCATGCCGAAGGCAAGATCCGTCGGAAACTGCTGGAGCTCGACCGCATTGATGCGGTCATCGGCCTGGCACCCGACCTGTTTTACGGCACGGGCCTCGCGGCCTGCATCCTCGTGCTTCGCATGCAGAAGCGCGCCGACCGCGCGAAGAAGGTCCTCATCGTCGATGGTTCCTCCCTCTTCCGGAAGGGCCGCGCCCAGAACCACCTGGAGCCCGAGCACGCCGCCGAGATACTTGGGTGGGTGCGCGCCTTCGAGGACGTGGAAGACCGCGCCCGCGTGGTGAACCTCGACGAGATCAAGGAAGAGGGCTGGACCCTGAACATCAGCCGCTATGTGCTCCCGCCCATCGGCAAGGGCCTCCCCCCGCTGCCCGAAGCCGTCGCCGATTTCAAGGCGGCACTGGCGCGGTGCCGTGAGGCAGAGGACGCGCTGCGCCGAGAACTCACCGAAGGAGGGTGGCTGGCATGAGCGACACGCTGACCAAAGCCCAGCTCGAGTCCTACCTGCGGGGTGCGGCCACCGTCCTCCGGGGCCTCGTCGATGCAGGCGACTACAAGCAGTTCATCTTTCCGCTGCTCTTCTTCAAGCGCCTCTCCGACGTGTGGGACGAGGAATACGCCCGCGCGCTCGACGCCTACGGCGGGGCCGAGGCGCTGGCCCGGACAGAGGCCAACGAGCGCTTCACCATCCCTGAGGGCGCGCACTGGAGCGAGGTCCGCAAGGTGCCCAAGAACGTGGGCAAGGCCATCCAGGACGCCATGCGAGCCATCGAGGCGGCGAACCCCGGTCGGCTCGACGGCATCTTTGGTGACGCCCCCTGGACCAACAAGGAGCGCGTACCGGATCGCACCCTGAAGAACCTGCTGGAGCAGTTCTCCAGCCAGACCCTGTCCATCGCGCGGGTGCCCGAGGACTCTCTGGGCGACGGCTACGAGTACCTCGTGGGCAAGTTCGCCGATGACGGCGGCAGCACGGCCCAGGAGTTCTACACCAACCGCACCGTGGTCCACCTCATGGCCCAGATGCTCAAGCCCCAGCAGGGCGAGAGCATCTACGACCCCACCTGCGGCACAGGCGGCATGCTGCTCTCGGCCCTGGCCGAGGTGAAGCGTGCAGGCGGCGAGCACCGCACGCTCAAGCTCTACGGCCAGGAGCGCAACCTCATGACGGCGTCCATCGCCCGCATGAACCTGGTGCTCCACGGGGTCGAGGACTTCGATGTGCAGCGCGGCGACACCCTGGATCGTCCGCGCTTCGCCGACGGCGACCAACTGCGGACCTTCGATGTGGTCCTGGCCAATCCGCCGTATTCCATCAAGCGGTGGAACCGGGAGGCGTGGGCGTCCGACGCCTGGGGGCGAAATTTCCTGGGCACTCCGCCGCAGGGGCGCGCGGACTACGCCTTCTTCCAGCACATCCTGAAGAGCATGGACCCGAAGACCGGACGCTGCGCGATCCTGTTTCCGCACGGCGTCCTCTTCCGAAAAGAGGAGGCCGAGATGCGGCGCAAGCTGGTCGACGCCGATCTGGTCGAGTGTGTGCTGGGGCTCGGACCAAACCTCTTCTTCAACTCGCCCATGGAGGCGTGCGTCGTCTTCTGCCGAAATGAGAAGCCCGCCGCACGGAGGGGCCGCATCCTGTTCATCGACGCGGTGAACGAGATCGCCCGCGAGCGGGCCGTCAGCTTCCTCAAACCCGAGCACCAGCAGCGAATCCTGGGGACCTACGAGGCCTTCGCGGATGAGGCTGGATTCGCGAGCGTGGCGCCCCTGGACGAGGTCGCGGCCCAGGGCCATAGTCTGTCCATTCCGCTCTACGTGAAGCGGGTGTCGGCGAAGGCCGCCGAGGACCAGGACAACCGCTCACTGTCTGAGGTCTGGACCGAGTGGGAGCAGGAGGGCCGGGGCTTCTGGCAGCAGATGGATGCGCTGGTGGACACGCTGGATGGCCTCGTGAATGATGAGGTGGCCCGTGGGTGAGCTCAAGCCAGGATGGAAGATGGTGAAGTTCGGGGACGTGGTCCGACGGGTCAATGACAAAGTGCCAGGAAAGGAGTCCGGCCTCGGTCGCTACATCGCGGGCCAGCATATGGACACCGATGATCTGCGTCTTCGTCGCTGGGGCGAGATCAACGACGATTACCTCGGGCCAGCGTTTCACATGCGCTTTCGGCCCGGACAGGTGCTTTACGGCTCGCGGCGTACCTACCTGCGGAAGGTCGCGGTTGCCGACTTCGAGGGTATTTGTGCGAACACGACTTTCGTGGTCGAGAGCAAGAACCCAGCCGTGCTGCTACCCGAGTTGCTGCCGTTCATCATGACCGCGGACGCCTTTCACGCACACTCCGTGAGGGAGTCAAAGGGCTCGGTGAACCCATACGTCAACTTCTCCGACCTTGCGTGGTACGAGTTCGCGCTGCCGCCGCTGGAGGAGCAGCGGCGGATCAGTAGAGCCTTGCAGGCGAGCAGCGCTACCACTGAAGCCCTCCGCGAGGTGTTGAGCTCAGCACGGGTTCTGGTGCAGGCTGCAATTGACGAGGCAATGGACCGACGCGCTGGTGACGCGGTGCCGGTTTCCAGTCTGGTCCGGCAGGAAGTCCTTCAACGTCCTCAAGATGGGAATCACGGGGGGATGCACCCAAAGGCGCGTGACTACACCCCTTCCGGTATTGCATTCCTCATGGCTTGCGATGTCGGTGACGACAGCGTCGACCTGGTTTCCTGCAAGAGGATTTCGAGACAACTCGCCGATTCGCTGCGCTCCGATTTTCGGGCGGAGAACGGTGACGTGCTCCTGACCCACAAGGGCACCCTCGGGGCCTGCGCCATTCTCCGGGGCCTGGATGAGCCCTACGCGATGTTGACGCCTCAGGTCACGTACTACCGCGTTCTTGACCAGGAACGGCTTCTCCCCGACTTCCTGCTGTACGCGTTCAAGTCCAGTCGCTACCGACAGCAGCTTGAGGCTCATGGTCGGCAGTCTACGCGCGCCTATGTGAGCATTTCGGCGCAACAAGGGCTTGAAGTTCCGTTTCCTCCCGTTCAAGCACAGCAGGAGGTAGTAGACAGCATTGTTGGAATCGTTCAGTCCACCAACGCCACGATGAGTCGCATACGTCAAAACAGAGCCCTTCACGCGAAGGTGCTTTCGAGCGAACTGCAGGTGTTGCGATGAACGCCAGCGAATCCAGCACGGTTGAGGCCATCCTGCGCGACCTCCTCTCCGGCGGCGTTACCCACCATACTGCCTCCGGTCCCGGCTTCGCGCGTCACAACGGCCATGTCAGTGGCCTCGGCTGGCACTGCCTCGCGCCCGAGAACCTCCCCCGCCAGTCGCACGACATCTTTGTCGAACCCTTTGTGCGCGAGGCCCTCGTCCGCCTCAACCCCGAGATCGCGGCCAAGCCCGACCGCGCCGACGAGGTCCTCTACGAGCTGCGCGCCATCCTCCGCTCCGCCCGCAGCGACGGCCTCATCAAGGCCAACGAGGCCATGACCGAGTGGTTCCGCAACGACAAGACCATGCCATTCGGAGAGAACCACGACCACGCCCCGGTCAAGCTCTTCGACTTCCACAACAACGAGAACAACCAATTCGTCGTCACCTCGCAGTACCGGGTCCAGGGCGAAGGCGGGTCACTCTGCGCCGACTTCGTGCTGCTGGTCAACGGCTTTCCGCTGGTCGTGGTCGAGGCCAAGCCCCCCCCGCGCCCCTCGATCACCTGGTTCGACCGCGCCGTCACCATCCGGAAGCAGTACGAAAATGACGTCCCCGAGCTGTTCGTTTGCAACGTGCTGAACGTGGCCTCCGATGGCCGCCAGCTTCGCTACGGCTCCATCGGCATGCCCGAGAACCTGTGGGGGCCGTGGCGCGCGGTTGGAGAGACGTTCGACCCCGAGGCGGCGGCCACCATCACCGCCGCCAACGTAGGCATGCTCGCCCCCGCGGTGCTGCTCGACATCCTCGAGCACTTCACCCTGTTCGCGGTGAACAACAAGAAGCGGCTCATCAAGGTCGTGTGCCGCTACCAGCAGTACCAGGGCACCAACCTCATCGTGGACCGGGTGGTGGATCCCAACGCCCCGAAGAAGGGGCTCATCTGGCACTTCCAGGGATCGGGCAAGTCCTACCTGATGGTGTTCGCCGCCAAGAAGCTGCGGCAGCACCCTGCGCTGGACAACCCGGCGGTGCTGGTGGTCGTGGATCGTGTGGACCTGGACACCCAGATCGGCAACACCTTCCACGGGGCCAAGGTCGAGAACTTGGTGAAGGCCAAGACCCGCGCTCAGCTCAAGTCCATGCTCCGCGCGGGCACGAAGAAGGTCATCATCACGACCATCTTCCGCTTCGGTGACGAGAGCGCCAAGCAGGAGGCCAACCGGCTCCTGCGGTGGACGAACACACGCCTCCGCAAGGGCGTGCTCGACGAAGCCGAGACCCATCTGCTCGACTGCGCCGAGCTGCTGGCGAGCCTCAAGCCCGACGACGGGCAGACCCTCCGCGACCGGTTCGCAACCCTGCGGCAGACCTTCGAGCAGGCCGCAGGCAAGACCTTGGTACTGCCCGAAGCCCAGGTGGTCGCCTACGACGACGACAGCGACGGACAGGAAGCCACGCCCGTGGTGCCCCTCAACCAGGCCGAGAACGTCATTGTGCTGGTGGACGAAGCCCACCGCACCCAGGAGGGTGACCTGGGCCTCAAGATGAAGGGGGCGCTCCCCAATGCCTCCTTCTTCGGCCTCACTGGCACGCCCATCAACAAGCGCGACCGCAACACCTTCAACACCTTCGGCGCGGCCTGCGACGACGGGCGCTACCTCCACCGCTACGGCTTCGAGGATTCCATCCGAGACGGCGCCACCCTCCCGCTCAACTTCGTGCCGCGCTCCAGTGAGCTGAGGATCGATGTAGACGCCTTGAAGAAGGAGTTCGCCGAGTTGACGGGCGGCCTTTCGGATGTGGACGAGGGCGAGGTCATCCGGCAGGCCACCCGCTTCGGCGTGGCTGTGAAGGCCCCGAAGCGAGTAGAGAAGGTGGTCAAGGACATCGTGGAGGACTTCAGGACCCAGGTGCGGCCACGGGGCCTGGCCGCGATGGTCGTGACCTACGACCGAGAAGCCTGCCTGCTCTACAAGGCCGAGCTGGACAAGCACCTCTCGCCCGCCGTGAGCGAGGTGGTGATCTCGGTCGGGGACAGCAAACAGACGGCGTCGAAGTACCTCAGATACAAGCGCGACCGAGATGCCGAGGAGAAGCTCCTCGACCGCTTCCGGGAGCCCACCGACCCGCTCAAGATCCTGGTGGTCACCGCCAAGCTGCTCACGGGCTTCGACGCACCGATCTTGCAGACGATGTACCTGGACAAGCCGATGCGCGACCACACACTGCTCCAAGCCATCTGCCGCACCAACCGCGTCTACAACGAGAACAAGCAGTCCGGCGTCGTCGTGGACTACCTCGGCCTCTTCGACGAGGCCGCGAACGCGCTCAAGTTCGACGAGGTCGATGTCGGACGCATGGTGGAGAGCATCGAGAAGGTCAAGGTCCAGCTCCCCGAGGCCATGGCCAAGTGCCTCGCCTTCTTCGAGGACGTGGACCGGACCCTCGACTGGCAGCAGAGCCATGTGGCTGCACTCAACAAGCTGGGCTCCCTGGAGCGGTGCGACCTCTTCGGCAAGCACTTCCGGTACCTGTCGAAGGTGTGGGAGGTGGTGTCTCCCGACCCGGTGCTGGCGACCTACGTGGAGGACTACACCTGGCTCGCGCGGCGCTACAAGGCCGTGCGCCAGTCTGGTGGTGGGGGCCAGCAGGTCTGGCGGGAGCTGGGGCCACAGACCACGCAACTCCTGTACAAGCACCTGTCCTTCAACATCGACGCGACCGACCTCGAAGACATCGTGCTCGACGACGAGCTATTCGCGGTCATTCAGCAGACCCGCGACCCGGAAGAGGCCGCCCGCGACCTCACCGTGAAGCTCGAGGACTACCTGAACCGCAAGAAGGGCGACCCGCAGATCCCCGAGCTGGCCGCCAAGCTGGACGACCTGAAGCAGCGGTACGAGAACGGGACGATTCAGGCACTGGAATACATGAAGCGGCTGTTGAGCCTGGCCAAACGCGCCGTCGAGATCAGCCAGGAAAACGAGAAGGACCCGCCACCGCCCGAGGTTGCACCCGAGGACCAGGGCAAGGCCATGCTGACCAAGCTCTTCGAGGAGATCCGCACGCCGGACACCCCCGTGAAGGTGGAGAAGGTCGTCGCAGGCATCGACGAGGTGGTGCGGAAGGTCCGGTTCGACGGGTGGAGTGACACCGAAGCCGGTCGGCGACAGGTCAGCCGTGCGCTCCGCAGCGCAATCTTCAAGCACCTCGGCCACGCAGACGCGGACGTTCACAACCGCGCCCTCGCGTACGTCGCGAAGTACTATTGAATCCGGGAGGGCACGAAATGCAGCTTCTCAGTCCCATCCCCACAGCCAGCGCCTATCTGGAGCACCTACGCAAGGACCTCCAGGACGCCCGCGTCCTTCGCTTCGTCATTGCCTACGTCTCCGACAGCGGAATCACGAGCATCGGCCAGGAGCTGCTCGTCGCCGCGCTCCAGCAGCCGGACTCGTTCGGCGTGGCGTCGCTTTCGTGTTCATGCGGGTTCAAACCCTTTGTGAACCTCCAAGCGCAGCTGGAACCCCAGCAGGAGAAGCTGAAGTACTTCGTGGACCCGGTGGTGCTCGATTCGGACGGCGACCCGGACCTCACGCTTGTCCACAGCAAGGTGGTCTACATAGTCCGGCCCGACAACCGGGCAGTGGTCTACCTGGGCTCTCACAATTGGAGCGGGCGGGCGCTTGGACCAGACGCCCCCCGGAACGCCGAAGCCTCCATGCGTTTCGAGTTCGACTACGACCCGTCCCAACTCAGGGGCGCGAGCTCCGACCTCCCGTCGGAGATCAACCGTCACCTGCTTGAGTGCTTCCACCTGGGTGCGAGCCTGCCAGTCCGCAAGGACAACATCCCCATCTTCGCGGACTGGTTCCGCGCACGGTGCGAGCGCGAGAAACCGTTGCCGCTCGACGAGTACGCGGTGGTGGTCGGAGCCTGCGTCACCGACAGCGAAGCCTCGACCTACGACCACCTGTGGAAGGCCCTCACGCCAGGCTCGAGCATTTACCTGCCGTGCCATGTGGAGGGTGAAGGTCAGATCCTCCGGCAACGACAGGACCGCGTATTGCTGATGGCCTGGACCAGCACCGACGCGCTCGAGAACTCCAAGGAGCCCCTGCTGCTGTTCTGCAAGGTGACCCGACAGGTGGCGGGGAAGGACTCGGCCTTCGAGGGCACTAGTGAGGGTGACATCAAGAACTTCGACCTGGTGCTGCGCGACCCCCGTCAGAGCACGCGGGTCGGTGCAGGTGAGGACCCCGGTGAGGCTCTGAGGGTGGAGCTCAACAACGGGCAGGTCTTCGAGTATTTTGAACTCAGCTCGGTGCCAGCGACGGTGTCTGCGGCCACCATCGACGGCAAGGCCCCACCCAAATACCAGAGCTACCTCCAGGTCTACGAGATCCTGCTTCCCGAGTGGCTGAAGAAGACCACGGATCACAGCGCGGAGCCCGCCCGTGCGCAGATGGCCTCCCGCCCCGACCAGGGCGTGTGGTCCGCCCCTAACCTCGCGCTGACCACCAATCGTCAGGTGCAGCCCGAGGTGTCGAAGAACTACCGGGTGCCCGAGAAGACCCGCGAGCAGATCATGGGCTGCTTCTCGGAGTTCTTCGGCCTCGACGAAGGGCAACTGCGGGTGCGCCCGGTTGATCCAAACGTGGCTCCAAAGGAACTGGTCCGTCTGGCCCAGAGCCGCCTCCACTACGGCTACATTGGCGATTCCGCGATGGACGACAGCGATGCATTCTACAAGCGGGTCCGGCCGGGACGTCTCGCCGTAGACCTGGAGCCCATGAAGCAGGCTGCGGAGGACGACGGGGCCGTGTCAATCGAGCCGCGGGTCCAGCAGCTCTACGCGGAGCGCCTGCGTGAGATCCTGGAGAACGTGGGCATCAAGAACCCCGACCTGACCGCGTGGGAGGCCAGGCCGCCGAAGCGAAGAAACCGGACCGTGGACACCGTGCGGCTCAAGCTCTTCGACCTGGGTGGGGCACAGGACATCCCGCGGGTGGTCGCGAATGTGCGCCAGCGCCATACGGACGGGGCGCTCACCAACTACGCGTTGCTGAAGGAGCTGCTGCTGCTGGCTGTATCCATCCAAGATGCGGGCCTGACCGGCTCGGTGGAGCGGCCCTTGTTCCAGCGGCTCTTCGACGACGTTCGCAACGACAAGACCGGGTTCTTCTCGGAGAGCTTTGTCAAGAAGCTGGAGGGCATCGCGCAGAAGCACTGTCCGAAAGGCTGGCCCACCGACCAGCAGAGTCGGAGCAGCGCCAGGCGGGAGGTCTCCCAGTTCCTCAAGAGTCAAGAGGTCGGTGAGGACCGGTTGTGGCAGATGCTGGCGATGGAATACTTGCGAGGGACCGGGACCTCGTAGCCCGCTGTGCCAACGTGTTCGACACCCTTCCTCGCGGACTTCTAGGCCACAGCGACGAGAATCGTTGGAGCGCAGGAGCATTGGCGAGGAATACAAAATCAAGCGGTGGTCCGGCGAAGGCGTTCGAGTGCTTCCCGAAGCCCCAAGGCCTGCTGCCCTGTGGGAGGACGGGGTGTCCACTCATGATCCTGCCGCGCAAGTTCCCCCCACCCGAGGAGTCCAGCCGCAGGGCACCAGAGGCTTGGAAAAGAAGAAGCGGGTCGCTCAGCGTTCGGAGCAGATCCCCCCCCCGAAGGGACTGAAGTAACACTGAATTCGCCACTCGAGCGCAGGCGGAGCTTGTGCTTGCAGCTCACACAGCACGCAGCCCAGCCGTGACTACCGCTAAGGGGGGAGCCCCCACAGGAAACAACGTATGCACTCCCCTTGCATTGGAAGCAGGTGACTGTCCAGCAGCCCCCTCTTTGACAATGTGAGTGAGACACCCGGTCCCCCACAGCTGAAGGAGATCACCCACGGCGAGTCGGCTCTCTCCTCCGACGTAGGCCATCGACAGCATGATCACTGGGCTCGAGGCGTGATAGAGACTTGGATCGCTCAGGACGCGCTTTCTCTGCACGAAGAGCAGAGGGATTAGTTCCAGCAGGAACCCAAACTCCTCGAGCATGTCACCGCTGCCCTTGTTTTCCCTCTGACCGGGCTCAGCGGAACCCGCCTTGGAATCACCTTCGTGCTGCGTCACGGGAGGGAGTCCTGGCTGCCAGCGCTGCCGCCCGTCACCACGTCTACCGACTCGTTGGTGGTCGGCCTGCGTGAATCATTGGCGAAGAAGCCATAGACAGCTTGAGCGTCGCCCTCGGCGTAGGAGAGGTCGGTGATCTTCAGATCCGCGTAGTCCTCGACGCCGACCACCAGCACGAAGGTCCGCCCCTCATCTTCAGGCGGTCCCAGGGCCGCGGCGAGACCCGCTGTTGCCGCGAGTGCGACCAGACAACTCCACAGGCTGGCGTGCTTCAGCATTATCCGACCTCCCGGCCCACAGCTTAGCGGCCCAAGGTGAGGCCGGCCTCCCCCTGAGTCCGCAACAGGAGAACTTCGCCCCGATTCCCCGAGTAAGGCTCCGTGAGGGCCTCTCTTTTTCTCCGGCGCGATGCGAAATCGAGGGAACCGCTCCAACCCTCGACTACCGTGCGCCTGCTCATCAGAGCAAGGAATCCAGAAACTGAGCGAAGGACCCACCCACCTGAGTAAGCGAGCCTGCCAGCCGGTGATCAGCCTCGATCAAGAGTAGCTCGCCACCACGCACGCGTTGGTATCGCTGTGAGTTCTGATACGGAACGACTGTGTCCTGCAAGCCGTGCACGATCCGGACCGGGCCTCGGTAGGGAAAGCTCTGCACGGAGTAGCCGGGGAGGTAGAGCGCTGGAGCCATTAGAAACACGCCCCTGGGCCCCACGGCAGCCGCCCCCACCAAGCTGACATAGCCGCCCATGCTGGAGCCCACCAGGATCAACGTGTCTTTCTCAATGCCCTCCACAGCCGCGATCAAGATTGCGACGCGATCACTCTCGCTCTCTACACCTCGATAGTCGATCGATTCCACTTCGCAACCTCGCCCTTTGGCCAGATCCGCGAGGTGCTTGATCTTCCTGCCCCAAGGGCCTGACTCCTTGCCGTGGCTAAAGACCACCTTCATGTTCTCACCCTGCCCAAAATCACCTGTTCTGGCTAACTCAATGCCCAGCGAAGCAGGTCCTCCGTCATGGCCCCTTGAATACGAGAGGGGAAGCCAAACTGCCGAGCTGTGGAAGCCACGTCGTTGACTACCTCCGCTAGCTCGGCCGCCTGGCCGTCGTGGCAAAGTTGGGCGGCGCGAGCTGATCCAGCCACCGCCAAGAGGACGTAGAAGGCGTCTTGGCCGTGATCCTCAAAGTCTTGGAGATACCAACTCGGGCTCACGGCGTCTGCGTTTCGGCAAGACTCGGCGGCTCGCTCTGAAGTCGGATCGGAGCACCACGCTATGGCAGCAGCGACCGCAGCAGTGGTCTCGCCTCGGAACTGGTAGGGCATACGTACACTCCCCAACAACCATGTAGCGAGCGCCACCAGTCCTCTAACGACCACCGGGCCACCGAATGGCTCCAGGCCGCGCAGGTAGTCGACGACGTCGTGCGAGTCCTTAGGAGAACTCGCCGACGTTGCTCTAACGGCCGCTGGGTGACCGAGGTGTGCAGCGACTTCTAACTGAATCTTGGTGAGTTGCCCGATACGGACCCGCTCAACCAGCAATCGAGCTACGGCCTCCACGTCACCCGAATGGGCTTCGCGCTCAACTCGTCGTCGGTCGTCGTCGGGCACTAGGTCACAGAGTCCAGGTTGGGGACTGAGACGAAGTGAATCTCTGGATAGCGCAGGGCTACCAACCAACCGCCCTTGCCGGCGCTGTGATCTACGCAGACCGCATTTCTGCCCGGACCTAGAAGGCCGCGAGTTGGAAGGTCGTCCTTCAACGGGAACCAGTAGTGCCCGAACACGACGAGAGGTTCGTCTTCCGGGTAGTCCTTCCACCATTCCACCCTCTTCTTGTCGCGCAGGACTCCGTCCTTGTCGGGGACCGGGTCTCCCACAACCGGCTGTTCAGGACCCTTCAGGCAGACCTCGACGGCCTCGTAGTGCCTGCCGCCCTTCGCGGTCTCCTTCCACAGCTCAGGCGTGTTGATCAGTTCGGGTAGGTCCGCCAGGAACTCTTCGCTCCAGCACGCATGGACCACACGGAGCTTCCCGTCGTCGAGCAGGAGGCGCGTCGGCGTCCGCTCAATGAACGCGAACGCTCGATCCCACCGCCCGGGATCTGCTTCGGTCTGGGCAAGCGTGGTCCGCAACTGCTTCAGGTTCTTCTCGCTCCGCGCTCGGTGCCCGAGCATGAAGTGCGCTGCGTTGATCTCGTGGTTCCCAAGAACGGCCTGAGCGATCCCCGCGGAGACCAACTCCTCGACCAGTTCAAGGCAGCCCAGAGGGTCCGGCCCTCGGTCGAGCAGGTCGCCGACGAAGACCAGCCTTCGTCCCTCTCCGTGGACCCACCCCTGCGGGCCCCTGTCGTAGCCAAGTGAGGCGAGCAGGGCTTCAAGGGTCGCCCGCATTCCGTGGACGTCGCCAACTATGTCGTAACGATTCACATGGCCTCCCGGGGCTCACTGTATCGGGCATTCAGCGAGGGGAGGGAGGACGGGAGGACGGGAGGACGGGAGGGTCAGGCTGTGGCGCCGCCCTCTGCGTGCCTCCTGCCGCGTCCGCCGGGACCCTACCGAAGCTCCACCGCCTCGAGGTCCCGCAGGGTCTGCCCGATCCCAAGCTCTGCCTCGACTCCGCCTCGAGCTGAGCCAGCACCGCCGCCCAGTCGTCCGCGCCCCTGCCCAGGTCGATCTCTGACGAGCCATGTGGCCTCGGTTGCCACCGGCCACGCCGACGCCCCCGCGACTCCTGCGGGGATTGCCCGCCCAGTAAGCCCTGCGCTGACGCGTCCGATAGGGCAGCCTTGAGGATTCCGGCTCAGGGGGCTCTCCCGCGACGACGTTCTTGCTGGCCAGCCTTGAGGTCGGCGTAGAGCGTAGATCCGTTCGAGGCCGCTGGTGTTTGCGGCGCCCTCCGGGGGCATTTGGGACCTTGGCCCGCTCAGTTGGAGTGTCTTGGCGGGGTTATGGCCAGTCGCCGTAAGTCCTTTGTCGACGGGCTTCCGGAGAGTCCCGTAATGAGTCTTTAGGGACTCTCATTATGCGGACACTCGGGCTATTGTCCCCCGCGGACTATAGGCGCGCCTGCTTGCGGTGGCCGACGAGGCCCCCCCCACCGGGTGCGTGGAGCCCGACTGAGAGGCC
>JAESQQ010000484.1 GCA_016765095.1 Planctomycetota bacterium
CGTTTGAGTCCGCTGTTTTCGGAGAGAAGACACAGCGAGCGCCCTCGCCCACACGGCCCGCTGACCTCTACAACGCCTCCTTGAGCCGGCATTGCCCCGAAGAGTCCTGCCACCCCCCCAGAAACCAGTGCGGATGCCGCACAGATGGCTCTATGACGCGGATTACGGCGTTTTTCCTTGCTTCGAACGACCGCTCGTACTATTTTCAGCGCCCATGACTCAAGCCACCCTTAGAAAAGGCGCACGGACCCGCGAGGCGATCCTCGACGCGGCCCTCACGGAGGCGGCCAGTTCGGGTCTCTCGGGCCTGACTTTCGGTCGCCTGGCCCAAGCCGTCGGCATGTCCAAGAGCGGCTTGTTCGCGCACTTCAAGAGCAAAGAAGACCTCCAGCTAGCGACCTTGGAGGAGGCGCGTCAGCGCTACGTCGACTCGGTCCAGCGTCCGACGCTGAGCGCGCCTCCTGGGCTCCCTCGCCTGTGGGCTCGTTGCCAAGCCTGGCTCAGCTACGCCCAAAACGGGGTGTTTGGGAACGGGTGCTTCTTCTCAGCGGTCGCCGTGGAGTTCGACAACCGGCCGGGTGCGGTTCGCGACACGATCGCGGGGCTGTTCGCGACCTGGATCGACGAGCTGACTCAGGCGGTGGAGCAGGCGCAGGAGCTGGGCCACGTCCAGCCCGAGGTCGACGCCCGCCAGGTGGCCTTTGAAATCAACGCGCTGATGACGGCGGCCAACGCCTACCACCAGCTCTTGGGGGGCCACGAGCCCTTTGCGCGCTCCTGGCGCGCAATCCGACGGCGACTGCAGGCGGTCCGAGTCGTCGGGAGCCCAGACCTCCACGGCCTCTGCTCGGACGAGCAGCCGGCGTTGGTCTAGGCAGCGGAAGAGAAGGGAGAACGGCTATGAGGAAGCAATTTGCCTGGGCGGCGCTGATCTCGGTGTTCCTGCTCGCGCCAGCGCTCGCGCAGGACCCCTCGGTTCGTGGCGCTGAGCAGACGATGCGCGTCACGCTCGGACGCGACGTCCCCGACGCGTACGGGAACAAGTCCACCGTTGACGTCGTGCTCCCGATCAATCCCTCCCGCCGCTACCCGACGATCCTGTTCCTCCACGGCTGGTTCACGGTCCCGTCCTGGTATCAGAGCCTGATCGACAACCTGGCCTCGCGGGGCTACGCGGTCGCGATCTTCAACCAGGTCAACCGCCTCGACGTCCGCCTGGATCGCTGGGTGATTGGCGCCACGAACGCCGTGGACGCCGTGTTCGCTGCGGCCAACGATCCGACCTCGCCGGTCTACGGACAGCTCGATCTGACGCGCTTTGGGCTCGTGGGGCACTCTTACGGCGGCGCAACCTCGATCGTCCTCGGGGCGACCGACCCCCGCGTCAAGACCGTCGTCGCCCTCGCCCCCGGCGCAAACGAAGGCGCCAACCGCCAACTCTTCCTCCGCCACGCAGCCCAGCAGCGGGTCCCGATCCTCGTGATTGGCTGCGAGTTCGATCCAATCGTCCCCGCGCGGCGTTTTGCCTGGCCTGCGTTCCAGGCCATGCCGGCCGCCAATCGGCTCTACGTCGAGATCGCTCGCGCCGAGCACAACAACTTCATGGACTTCGGTCGCTACGGCTTTTGGGTGTTCCACCCCCTGACCCGCCGATTCGCGTTCACGCTCCGCCCAAGAGAACAAAAGCGAATCTCGCGGAACTACACCAACGCCTGGGTGGATCACTACCTCGGCGGCAAACCCGACACGAGCGGCTGGATCGACGGGCGTAAGGCCCGAGAGGGTCAGCGCCGCGACGTGCTGAGCCTGTTCGACCACCGCTAGGAAAGTGACGCAAAACGCAACATGGGGTCCTCCCTCAGCGTCTATCTCCCCGAGGCGACCCAGAGTGGACCTAAGGTCTGATATGGCACGGAATTGGCTCGTTGACCCAGTCCGACACCCCTTGGTAGTATTCCGCCCTTCTTGGAGGGAGACGCGGTGAGCAGCGACGCACAGCTAGGCGAGCTCTTGGTCCAGCGCGGCCTGATGAGTGAGGCTCAGCTTCGAACGGCTACGGACTTCCAACAGCAGCTGGGAGGCGACCTGCGGAGCATCGTGGTCAAGCTCGGCTACGTGAAGGACGCGGTGATCGCCGGCCTCGTCGCTCAGGAGGAGGGCGTCGAGGCCTCCGTCGAGATCACGCCGGACGTGATCGACTTCGACATGATCAAGACCCTCGGCAAGGAAACTCTTGAGAAGCACCAGGTGCTCCCCCTCAAGAGCTCCGACGGTCACTCGCTCGTGCTCGCCATGGCGGACCCCAACGACCTCCGCGCGATCGAGGAGATCCAGTTCCGGGCCAACCGGAGCGTCGAGCCAGCCGTGACGACCAAGGCTGCGCTCCGCCGCGCCCTCAATCAACTCCCTGATCTCATGAAGCAGGCAGAGCAGCGCCAAGGAGGTCGAATCCCCGCGGATCGACTCAAGGCGCTGCGCGGAACACCGATCGACAAGCTGATGCGGGCCTACTTGGTCCTTCAGGTCGAAAGCGGCTCTCTCTCCCTCGAAGACTTGCTCGCACGCGCTAGCAAGCTGTAAGGAGCTATCCCTTGGAAGCTGTCGCCAAGAAGGATCTGGTCCAAGCCCTCAATTCCAAGCTCGGTGTTCCCATCGCGCAAGGAAGCCGCCTCCTAGACGCGTTGATCGACGCGATCAAGGAAGAGCTCCTCAAGGGCAACCAAGTCGTCCTGCCGGAGTTCGCCGCGATCAAGATCACGGAGAAGAAGGCCCAAATCGTCAAGGACCCCGAGACGGGGCACCAGTACATTTCGCCCGCCGAGAACGTCGTCTCGTTCGTCCCGATCGACACCTTCCAGCGCTCGATCGAGAGCGCCAAGCTGAGTTCGATCCTGCTCGCGGTTCCCCAGAACGACCCCTTCGCCCGCGTGATCGAGTTCCACTTCAGCCGCGTCGGCTGGACGGTCCATATCGTCCACGACCACGCCTCGGCCGGGAAAGTCCTCAGCAAGGCCGGCGCCTACCTGACGATCGTCGATCACGCGCTCCCCGGCAGCCAAGACTTGATCTCGGACCTCAAGCTCGACCGGGCGACTTCAATGGTCCCGCTGATCGCGCTCTACCCAGAGGACAAGGACCCCGAGTCCTGCGCGGACTTCATGGTCCTTGGCGACGAGCACCTGGTCGAGCCCTTCGAGGTTTACACCCTCCTGATGCTGGCCGAGAGCGAGTTGGCCCGGAGCAGCGAAGAAGAGATCATTTTCGACCAGCAGGTCAACTTCCAGTTCGGCACCAGCGAGGCGCACCTCGAGAAGGCGAACGAGCTCGGAATGGCCCTGTTCAAGAGCTCGGGCCTCGACGAAGAGGGTCAGACGGCCCTCTCGGCAGCGTTCCGCGAGGCGATCGGAAACGCCGGTCAACACGGCAACCGAGACAACGCGGAGAAGCTGATCAAGGTCCTCTACCTCCTCGACCGCGAGAAGATCACCGTCGTCGTTCAGGACGAAGGCACGGGCTTCGAGCACGCCGGCTATACGGTCCGCGCCGAGACCAAGAGCGCCGTTGACGCCGCTCGCGAGCGTCACGAGCAGGGCAAGGTCGGCGGACTCGGGATCAAGCTCATGGGTCGCTGCACCGATCGGCTCGAATACAACGACGTCGGCAACATGATCACGCTGACGAAGTTCCTCCGCAGCGAAATGTCGGGGCTCGAGAGCTCCTCGGTCTCAGAGATCACGATCGGCTAAGCCGCTCGAAGCGGCCGCGTGCCTACGCCTGACGCTCCTACGCCTGACGCTCCTACGCCTGACGCTCCTACGCCTGACGCTCCTACGCCTGACGCTCCTA
>JAESQQ010000047.1 GCA_016765095.1 Planctomycetota bacterium
CCCCTACGAAAGCATTGGGGCCTACCGCAATTTGTGATGGGCAGCACTAGAGGCTGCCCTCGAGCGTGTCCCAGTCTTGGCGAAGGTGCTGGATCAACCAGAGCAGACTCAACGCGCGCTCGCGAACGACCTCGACTCTCAGGAGGCTCTCGCCGCTTCCGCCGGCCATGCTCAGCGCGCCATGACAGGCGTAGTGCACCGCGACTTCTTCGAGGATCTCCGCCGTCGGTCGGAGCTGCGCCTTCTCAACGAACTCTGTCCCTGGGAGACGACGCATGCGGCGAGTCAGCTCTTCGAAGTCTGCCTCGTGCCGGGGAGCGCTCAGGAGCTCGACTCGGTCGAGGGCCCAGAGCAGAGTGTGGAGCGCCTCTTTGCGGTGAGCGAAGCCGTGGGGTTTCTCCGAGCGACCCGCGAGGTAGGCGGCCTCGCTGGGGGTCGCGACTTCACCGATGCCCCGCGAGGCGAGGAGCTCGCTCGCGGCGGCCGGCTCGACGCCGGACGCGACCGTCGCCACGGCCCAGAGCGCCTGAGCTCGCGCCGCGACTTCGGCCGCCGGGCGAAGTTGAATCTCCTCGCTGCCGGGCAAGGGGGGCAGCGGGGGCGGCTCGAGCTTGAACAGCGAGATCCGTTTCTCGGCGCCGGTGGCCCTATCCAGCGCGTCCTCCAACACAGGGAGTGCGGCTGCGGTCTGGGGCGTCTGTCCGGGAGCGAGGAACAACCTCAGCTCGTGATCGAGGAAGGCCCCCTCCCGGAACACGATCCCGTTCAAGCGCTGAGCGATCCGGCGGAGAAGGAGCTCCCAGCCCTCGGGGAGGGGCCCCTCGCCTTCGCTGGAGAGGCTCGCCACGGCGACGAGCTGCCAGGCCGAAGCGCAGCGCTGCCCGACCAAGATCGAGCGGCCCCCGGTCCGTCCGCTGTTGAGGACGTCAGCTCGGTTCGCGGCCCCGATCAGTCCGCGGACCTGTCCCTGGAAGCGACCGTCGCCGGGGATCGACCGGGTCAGGCGAATCACGTCCTCGCCCCAGGCGATCTGGAGCGCACGCCAATCCTGCTCGTCGCCCTCGACGACCTCGCAGGTCCCCCCGCCCGGCGCCCAGCTCTCGACTTCTTCGCGCCCCAAAGGCGCGACGACGCCACACACAACTAGTCCGAGACCTCTCACGGGAGGGAGGTTACCGCTCTTCGAGAGCGAGGGGCAGCGCCAAGGTGGCCTCGACTTGGGCCAAGGAGGCGGCGTGGCGCTGGGGGTGATCGGCCTCGGAGCTGAGGAACTCGAGCGCGCTCGTGAGGTCAAGGTGCGCCCGGCGGAGCGCCCAGTCGCTGGGGGGCACGACCCCGCTCGCGGCGAGCCCGACCAGAAAGGCCTCCTCGAAGCCGGCCGGCAGCGAAGGCGTCCGGCGCCGAAACAAGTTCCCGTAGTCGCTGTAGGCGCTGCCTGCGTGGGCGAACTCCCAGTCGAGGACTCCGCTCAGCTCCCAGCTCCCCGCGACCTCGTCCACGAACAGGTTGCAGGGCTTGAAGTCGCCGTGCACGAGGCAGGCCCCCTCGTCCGGCCACCGCTCGAGCCCAGCCGAGAAGTAAGTCCGGACCCGTTCCTTGAGCGCCCCCAGCCGCTCGCCGGCGGGCGTCTGATCGAGGCAGTAGCTGACGTAGCTCCCGACCCCGGTGACCTCGCCCGGAAAACTCCAGGCCGAGACCTCCAACCCGTCTGCCCCCGCGACCAAGTCCCCCCCGCTCGGAAACCTCCGCGCATGAATCGCAGCCAACGCACGACCGAGCGACTCACCGAGCGAGCGCGCGGCCGAGGCGTCGAGGTGATCCTCCAGGAGCGCGTCCTCAAGAGTCAAGCCGGGCAAGTGCTCGAGCAGGAGTGCTGGGGCCGGGACCCCGGCCGTGCCCGCCGGCGCGCGGCCCAAGAGCCGAGGCAGAGGCAACGTCCCCGCCAGCTCCTCAAGGACCAGCGCCTCCTTGCCCGCAGTGACAGGATCGCGGTGGACGAGGCGCACGACCCGCAGGCCCCCGTCCGAAAGCGTGAGGCGGTAGTTGGTGTTGGCGCGGCCTCCCGAGAGGAGCTCTGCGGCCTGGAGCTTTGCGCCGGGCTCCAAGACGCTCAGCAAGGCGCTCAGTTGCTCGAAGGCGAGTTCGATCAGCTCGGTGCGACGTTCCACGCTTCGACTCCCGGCGCGGCGTAACGAAAGCGCGAGCCCAGGAGTACAGCCCCTAGGGCTACTGCTGCCCCGCGGTGATCTGGGCGACGGAGAAGTCCGTTTGGCCAGGGACTTGGATCGCGGCGCCCGTGATTTGGCTCGAGCCGTCGGTCAGGAGGTAGCTCACGACGTCGGCTACGTCACGCGGGCGGAGGACTCGTCCCAGTCCGCGACGGGTCTCGTCGGTCTCGATCTCGGTTTCGGTGTCGACCGCGCCCGGGCAGACCGCGTTGACGTTGACGCCGTCCGCGTGGAGTTCGCGAGCGAGGGCCTTGGTGAATCCGATCAGGCCGGCCTTGACGGCTGCGTAGATCGACACGTCTGAGCTGGGGATCATGCCGAACAGCGAACTCATGTTCACGATGCGTCCGCTCTCGACTTTTTTCAGCTCCGGCAGGACCGCTTTGCTGAACAGGAAGGCCCCGCGGAGGTTCGCGTTCACGACCCCGTCGAAGTCCTCGACCGTGGTCTCCATGAGCGGCTTGCTCAGGTAGTTGCCGGCGTTGTTGATCAGGAAGTCGACCCGGCCGAAGAACTTGACCGCGGCCTCGATCACGCGTTGGACGTCCTCTTCTTTGGTGACGTCGCAGTTGACGGCGAACGCTCGCCCGCCCTGCTCTTGGATCACCCCTGCGGTGTGATCGATCTCCTTTTGAGTCCGGGCGCAGACGACGACGTGGCACCCCTCCTCAAACAAGCGATAGGCGATCGCTCGGCCGATGTTGCGGCCTCCGCCAGTGACGATCGCGACTTTGTCCGTGAGCATGCCCGCCATGAGAGCCTCCTCCGCGCCTAAGTAGAATCAGGCTGAGGGGTTGTAGCACGGGCGAGGGCGAGCGCCGACCCCCGGGCTGAGAGCCTCGCCGCCGATCGAGGTGGGCGAGAGGGGGGGACTCCCAATCCGAGCGGGTTCGAGCGAGAATCCTCCCATGAAGACAGTCCTCTACCTCCTGATCGTTGGTTCCTTTCTCACCCTCAGCGGCTGTGGCTGCTCGGGCTCGCTCGTCGTGCACGCCTTCGACAAGGAGACCGGCGACCCCGTCCTCGAACTCGAGATTCGAGTCGAGGAGGCGGGAAAGAGCGCCCGAGGCGAGAGCTCTGCGCGCCTAAACGACATCCCCTGTCGGGATCAGGAGTATCTGGTCCACGTCAGCAGCCCACCTGGACACTTCAACCCCCGCTTCGCCAAGGCCGCCATCCAAGGCGGAGCCGTGGTCTCGGTCGAGGTCGAGATCGAACTCAACGCCGAGGGCCTCGCGGCCAAGAAGCGAGACAAGGAACTCCAAGGCGACCCCCTCGGCCGGCTCGCCGACAGCGTCGAGAAGATCATTCCTCGCTGAGAGATCTACAGCCCGTCCTGAATCGGGCCGAATTGGGCTCTCCACACATCCACCCCGCTACAGCTCGTCTCGGAAGTCCTGGCAAGGCGCGCCGAGGTCCAGCAATCTTGCTGGATTGTGACCGAGGCAGCAACGCAGCC
>JAESQQ010000485.1 GCA_016765095.1 Planctomycetota bacterium
ATCCCCTCCCGCGCTCTCTGATCGCTGATACCGCGGGAGGGGGTAAACCCCTCCCCTACGGAAGCATTGGGGTGTAGCGCTACTTGTGACAGGCAGCACTAGTTACTTGGCTTGGACGTCGAGGACGTGCTCGAGGCCAGCGAGGCGTTCGAGCAGAGCCGCACTGGGCGGGCCGCTGACATGGATCGTGGCGCAGGCCGCAGCGGCCTCGCCCGAGAAGAGGACGTTTTGCATTTCCTGAACGTTGAGGTCGGCTTCCTTGAGGGCTCCGAGCACAGCCGCCAGGACGCCGACCCGGTCGAGGTGACGCACGATCAGCGAGGAGGGGGAGGGCGCTGAAGCGGCCAGGTTGACGCAGTTGGGCACGACGCCCTCGTCGCGGAATGCGACCGCGATCCGGATCGCTTCGAGGGCGACGGCGGTCTGGGCCTGCGCCGTCGAGGCGCCGCCGTGGTGGGTCCCATAGACGCCGCTCGCGGTTCGAAGCGGGTCCTCAAAGGGGGCTTCGCTGGTGCTCGGCTGAACGCTCCACACGTCGAGCCCAGCCTCGAGTCCGCCTTCGACGGCAGCCCGGAGCGCGTCAGCGTCGACGACTGCTCCTCGAGAGGTGTTGACGAAGAACGCGCCCGGGCGCATCGCCGCGAAGAAGCTGGCGTCGATCATGCCGCGCGTCTCGTCGTTTAGCGCGACGTGCACGCTCACGACGTCGGCTTGGCGGGCCACGTCGTGGGGCGAATTGGCGTAGGTCAGCCCCTGGGCCTCGGCGGCCTCGGGGGTCAGCGAGCGACTCCAGGCGACGACTGGCATTCCAAACCCGCGTGCCCGTTCGGCGACCGCGCGCCCGATCGCGCCGAGGCCGATCAGGCCGAGGGTCCGGCCGTAGAGCCCTTGCGCCGTGCCGTAGTGCTTCTTTCGCCAACGCCCGGCGCGAATGTCTTGGACGCAGTCGGGGATCTTTCGATCGAGCGAGAGGATCAGGCCCCAGGTCAGCTCGGCGACGGCGATCGCGTTCTTGCCGGGGCAGTTTGCGACGTAGATCCCCAGCTCGCTCGCCGCGGCGCAGTCGACGTTGTTGACCCCCGCCCCGGCTCGAATCACGAGCGCGACTGGACCCGCCTCGAGGACCGCGCGAGGAACCTTGGTCGAGCGCACGATCAAGACCTCTGGCTGCAGCTCCGTGACCTTGGCCACGAGCGCGTCGTCCTTGAGCGAGGGGTCCGCGGTGACTTGAAATCGCGCCTCGCCGAGCGCCGCGAGGGCGGCTTCGGGGAGCTTGTCTGCAACGAGGACCTTCACAGCCCCTCCAGTCGGTCGAGCGCGGCAGGCGCCGCGAGGTTGAGTCAGTCGAGGACGTAAGTCAGGACGCCTGAGCGGAGCTTGGGCTCGAACCAGGTCGACTTGGGCGGCATGACCTGGCCCGCGTCAGCGACCGCGATCAGCTGAGCGACGGTCACAGCTGGCATTGAGAAGGCCACCAGTCCTTCGCCTCGGCTGACGCGCGCCTCGAGTTCGGCCGTCCCGCGGATCCCGCCTACGAAGCTGATTCGATCGTCTTTGCGGGGATCGGTGATCCCCAACAGCGGGCCCAGGACTTTGTCTTGGAGCATGGACGGCGCGAGGCGCGAGACGGGATCGTCTGCTTGGGGGGTCAAGCGGAGGGTGTGCCAGGCGCCAGCTGCGAACACGCTGACCGCGTCGTCGCTTTCGGGCGTTGGGCCGGTGTCGCGCTCAAGAGTCCCTATGCCGTCTAGCGCCTCGAGGAAGGACTCGGGCGTTCGCTGACCGAGGTCGTGCACGATTCGGTTGTAGGGCAGGATCTGGACCTCGTCGCTTGGAAAGGCCACGGCCAGGAAGTGGTGGCTGGCGTCGTCTGGGCCAGCCCCAGCCTCGACCCGCGCGCGGCGGACGTTGCTCGCGGCGGCCGAGCGGTGGTGACCGTCGGCTATGTAGAGGAAGTCGAGGCTCCCAAAGGCCGCCACGTAGGGCGCGGGGTCGGGGACGCGCCAGAGCGTGTGCTGAACGCCGTCTTGCGAGGTCAAGTCGAACAGGGGAGCCGCGGTCTGGTCGCTTGCGACCTGCGACTTGAGCTCGGTGCTGGCGTGATAGGTCAGGAACACCGGACCCGTCTGAGCTCCGAGTGTCGTGACGTGAGCCGTTCGATCAGCCTCTTTGTCGGGGCGTGTGAACTCGTGCTTTACGATCGCGCCCGAGTCGTATTCGTCTACCGAGTAGGTCCCCACGAGCCCGGTCTGGGCGTGGCCGTTCATGATCTGACGATAGAGGTAGAGGCTGGGGGTCTCCTCTCGGACCAGGGCCCCCCGTTCTTCGAGCGCGGCGAGGTTCTCGCGCCCTTTGCGATAGACCTCAGCTCCGTGGGAGTCGGTCTCGGGCGGGAAGTCGATCTCGGCCCGGATCACGTGCAGAAAGCTGTCCGGGTTGCCCTCGACCAGAGCCCGCGCCTCCTCTGTGCTGCAGACGTCGTAGGGAACACTCGCGACACGAATCGCGCTCTCCGGCGTTGGGCGCAGGGCGCGGAAGGGCTGGACGACGGACATGGCTCTCCTCCGGTGGCGAGAGGCGCGAGCTTACCCGCCCGGCCGCCCTGGGGCCCGTGTGGCCGGAGGTGGAGAGAGCCCTAAGTCGGCGCCATGAGCTCGTCGATCGAGTTGGGCTTATGCAGGAGGGGCACGTCGAGCCCGGCAGGAACGTGCTCCGAGCGCCCTTCAACTCGAGCTTCTGGTCTGCCTGTTCGAGTACGGACCAGGATCGTTTCTACGGGGACCTGAAACGCTGGGCAAGGGTTTCGCCAACAAGGAGGTGGAAGCGGGGTCGGCCTCGCTCGTCAGGAGCCTCTCATGGTCGTTCGTATCCTTCTCTGCTGCTGGTCTCGACCTCGCTCGCGCGTGCCCAAGAGTCGTCGGGGGAGCGGAGCGAGGACTCGAAGTTCCCGAGGGTGCGGCAGGCCCTCCGCCCGAGTCTCAACCTGAGGCCGCTCCTGCCCCCTTTTAGGGCGCCGAGAGTCCAGTTGCCCGCTCCAAGACCCCGGTTGCTCGCCCGGCGAGTCCGCCTGGTTCGTCCCGCGACCTCCCTCAGCGCGGCCGAGCAGCGCTATGTGGACTCGCTCAGCGTGGCCCTCGGTAGCGAGCAGGCACCGGCCAGCGTCAGCTCCGCGCGTCGGGTGAATCAGCTCTATCGGCGGTCCGACCTCCAGCCAATGGGCGGGACCGTGACCTCCCAGCCGAGGTCGAGCAGCGAGGAGCGTCTCCGTCGTCGCGGGGTCGTCGCCGAGGTCGGAGGGCTCACGACGGACCCGGCTCGCGCCAAGGCGTTGGCGGACTACGCCTGGGAGTTCAGGCAGGCCTCACGAAAGCTCGATCGTTCGAGGGGTGGGAGCGGGCCCGGCGCTGAGCGAGAGGGCGCAGGCTCGCGGCTCAAACGGGGAGTCACTGCGCGTATCGACTAGATTAGCCCGAGACGGACTCAAGCCCCGTCTGCGACCCAGACCCCTTCGATTTGGAGGAGGCGTCGCTTCCGCCACAGGCCGCCGCCGTAGCCCGTCAGCCGTCCGTCTCGACCGACGACCCGGTGGCAGGGAATCAGGATCGCGAGCCGGTTGTCGCCGTTCGCCCGAGCCACGGCACGGACCGCGCTAGGCCGCCCAAGCGACTCGGCGAGTTCGCTGTAGCTCCGAGTCTGACCGGGGGGGATCTCGCGCAGGCCCGCCCAGACCTGCTCCTGAAAGGGCGTCCCGGGAGCGTGGAGAGGAACCTGGAACTGCTCGAGGGTCCCCGCGAAGTAGTCCACCAGCTCAGCCTCGAGGGTCTCGAGGAGGGGCGTCGTGCCCGGCGCGAACACGGCTCCCAGCCGTCGCTGCAGGCAGCGCAGTTGCGCTTCGAGCCGGCGGCGGTCGCTGAACTCCAGGAGGCAAATTCCTGACTCGGTCGCGCCGGCGAGGAGCGTCCCGAGGGGCGAGGTGATCCGTCGCAAGACGACAGGCTCTCGCTTCGCGGCGCCTTTTCGGGGAGGCTCACCGAGGAGCCTCTTGATCGCTTCGCCAAATCCGCTCAGCGAGTCGTAACCATGGCTGAAGGCGGCTTCGGTCACACGATCCCCGGCTCGGATCGCGGCGAAGGCCAGCCCCAGCCGCCGAGCCCTGGCGTAGGCATGGAAGGTCATTCCGTGCTGGGCGCGAAACCAACGTCGGACTCGAGTCGGCTCGAGTCCCAGGTCGCGCAGGTCTCGATCTCGCCAGCGGCGCTGGGGATCGGCCTCGACCTCGGCCAGGAGGGGTCGCAGCCAGTCGGGGGGCGCGCCGGCCACTTCGAGGGGCCGGCAGCGACGGCAGGGGCGGTATCCAGCGCGGAGCGCGTCGCCGACTTCCGCAAAGAACTCCACGTTCTCAGGCTTCGGTTTGCGAGCCGGACAGGTCGGACGGCAGAAGATCCCCGTCGTGAGGACGGCAGTCAGAAACACGCCCTCGAAGCTCGCGTCGCGGCCTTGGAAGGCTCGGAGCATGACGGATCGACTGGGAAGGGTGCTGGTCTGCATGCCGAGAGACTCGCCCGACCTCGCTCCCTCGGCCACCGAAGAATGGACACCGAACTTGGACGGGCCCTGGAGGAGAAAGAGGGGTCTCACGGGGCCTCCGGCCACCGATCACGGCGTCAGCGCGAAGGCCGCGCAATTCCTGGCTTCCTGGGTTCCTAAGAACCTCTTAAGAACCCAGGAAAAAGAGGAGGCGAACGGAGGCGAATGCCCGAGGGTTCTCACGGGTTCGCACATGAGAACGGCGGCGAGGGAGGCGCCCTATGGAGTCTCGCTGGCGCCGCTTCGAGCGGATTATGGGGCGTAAGTGCACCGATTCGGGGCTGTTCTGGGGGGTTCTGGCTGGTCCCGGTATTGCTCTTCATTTCCTTTGCACTCTGTGAAGGTGATCTTGAAACCGAACCTGTTCTCTTTGAGTCTCTCGTTGTTCCTCGTCCTCGGAGGGGGCGCCTGGTTCATCCAGTCTAACGCGCGGCGCTGGCTGGGATCGTCAGAAGAGGCCCCGATCGCCGGGTTGTCCAAGATCTGGACCACCGCGAGCTCAGAGCCGGCTCACGCGGACTCGGAGATTCAGCGCGACGTGAACGCGATCGAGTCGAGCGGTCTTGCGAACGCGGCCCGGGAGTACCAAGCGAGCTTCACCGATCTCAACGGGCGCCTCCCCGAAGGGAGCAGGCTTGAGCGCCGTTCGATCACCCTCGAGGAGCTTGAGGCCCCGCTGCGGGACGGCAACCGTCTCGCGATCGAGCTTGGAGACCGCCAGCGGGAGCGTCTTTCGGGTCTCGAGACCACGCTCAAGGACGCGCACCGGGATCTCAAGCGGAGGGCCAGCGCCAAGGAGCTCGACGAGGCCCTCGAGAGCGCAGGCGACCACCTCGACGAGGCCCTCGTGAGCGCGGGCGATCAGTTCGATCGCGCCCTCAAGAGCGCCGGCCGCCAGGTCGAGGGCGCGCTGCGTTAGTCGCTGAACTGGGTTTGACCTGTCTCAGGCTTGTCTCGCCCTGTAGGCTGCTCCTCGCGACCCCAGGGAGATCCATGCTCGACTCCGACCCCAGCGGCCCTGCTGCTCAAGCCTCCTCGGACGGGACGGCGGTGCGCGTCGCGATCGGGCTGTTCGCGCTCGTGGCCCTGTTCTTCGCGTTGCGGGCGGTGCCAGCAGGCGATCCCGACCTCCCCTCCCCTCAGGCTCAGCTGGCGGAGACCGCAGACCCAGGCCCCCAGGCAGACCGATCCGGCGAGGTGTCAGCCTCCGAGAACAGCGTCCCGGCCTTGGCTTGGACGCCCGCTGCTCGCGACTACGAGCTCCGCTACACCGATGCCCAGGGCAAGGAGATCTCGCGCGCGATTCGGTTCGACCCGCGCCAAGATCAGCTAGGCGTCCAGCTTCAGGGCGAGTCCCCTTGGCAGATGCCGCTCGGCCGGGGAACCGCTACGGCTGAGCAGCCTCAGCTCACACGAGACCTTCGCCTCCTCCTCGATCAAGCAGCCGAACAGAAGGTCTATTTCCCCGGCGGAGGCTGGGTTGAGGCCAAGCGGCAGGTCTCGGCGCTTCCTCCCAGGACTCGCGACGGAGAGACCAGGCTTGGCAGCAAGACCACAGCGAAGCTACGAGGCGAGACGCGGAGCGGTGAGCGCTTTCACGGGCAGCTTCAAGCAGAGCTCTGGCTCGACGCCGAGGGAGGGGACTTGATCGCGCTTCGCGTCAAGCAGACCCTCGAGTTCGCCGACCACGGCGTGCGCCAGATCGCGTTCAGCCTTCGTCCCTCCGGGAAGGAGCGAAAAGTCGGTGGGCTGCCGGCTGAGTTCCAGCGCGGGGCTCGGGGGGCTGGAGGCCAGTTCGGAGAACAAGCGCGAGAGGTCGCCGCTGGATACTCTTCGGGATCCTCGTCACAGCCGCTCTCGCTGCCGGGAGGGCTCGAGACCCCGACGGCGCTCGCGCTCCTAGGGAGCGGGCTTCTCCTTCTGTTCTGCGCTTTCGTCGCGCGCTGGCTGGGGCCGACAAGCGCCCTCTGCGTGTTCCTCTCGGTCGCGATCGTCTGCGTTCCACTCGTCGTGACCGCTCAAGACAAGACCTCCTTTGGCCAGCGCTTCTCCGACCCGACAGAGAACGAGATCGGCTACACCGTGCTCGCGACGGTCAGCGTCGGAGTCGGCGCGGTGTTCGCGTTCATGACGGCGCCTGTCTGGGTTCCTGTCGCGGTGGGTGTGGCGGGCGTCACGGCGATC
>JAESQQ010000486.1 GCA_016765095.1 Planctomycetota bacterium
CAAGGCGTGTTGTGAGCCGTCCAATAGGGTGCCTTGCGGAGGGGCCCTCTTGCGATCTGTAGGGTGCGGGGTTTACCCCCGCCCGCCTGCCCGAGAGAGACAGATGGCGAATTGAAGGCTGGCCGATGCCTGGGCCGGGAGAGAGCTCGCCTACCATGGACGAGGTCGAGGCACGGCTTTATCGACCGCCGGACGAACGAACTGGGGTTGGGCCGAGATCCGCGTCGGGAACAACGCAAGTTCGCGAAACGTCAGGGATTAGACTAAGGCTTCGCCCATGTCAAATCCAAATCCTGATCACCTTGAAACGCGGAGACGCAAAGAACGCGGAGGTCTCGCAGAGGAGTTGGAGGGGAGTCGGAGGGCATTCTAGGGGCGGCGATTGCGGTCCAGCGCGAGCTTGGCCCAGGTCTACTCGAATCGGTCTACGAGACCTGCCTGTCCCACGAGCTGACGAAACGACGCCTTCCATTCCACCGACAGATTCCCGTTGTTATTCCCCTATTGATATTCCGTGTTCCGTCTTCTTCCAATCGAGGCAAGCCGCCAGCGATCAGATTCCTTACCGGCGGCGGCGTCCTGGCAGGCGAGGCGGGAACTGCCCGCTCGGAGAGGGATAGGCCAGCGCCATTGGGGCGAGCTTCTCGAGAACCTCTCCAGGCTCACTCGGGCGTCGATCGGTGCGCGGGTGCATCAACCACGAAACGAGCGAGGAGACCGCAGGCGGGACGTCGTCCCGAAGCATGTGAACGGGAGCCGCTGGCTGCAAGGAGGCGATCGAGCGCAGGATCTCGTAGGCCGTCTCGCCCGTGAACGGGAGCGCTGCGGTCAGGGCTTCATAGAGCGTGACGCCCAGCGCGTAGATATCCGAGCCAATGTGCTGGAGGTCGCCTGTAACGACCTCGGGCGCAATGAACTCCGCCGTCCCCAGGAACTCGTCGGGGTTGGTCAGCGTCTCGGCCGCCTCCCCCTTGGCCAAGCCGAAGTCGATCAGGATGTATCGGTTGTCAGTAGCCGCAATGATGTTCGCGGACTTGACGTCCCTGTGGACCAAGCCGCGCTCGTGGATCGCGTTGAGGGCGCTCGCCATTTCGTATGCCAGGCGAACGGTCTCGGGAATGCTCAGCGGCGCGCCCTTGTAGATTTGGTCCCAGAGCGTGTTCCCACGCACGAGCTCCATGCCCAGGTAGTAGGCGCCCGCGTGGTGGCCTGAGTCAATGAAGCCGACCACGTGGGGGTTGTCGATATCGGCGAGCGCCGCGACCTCGCGGAAGTAACGCGCGAGCCCTTCGCGATCCTGGTTCAGGCTCGGGTCAAGGACCTTCAGCGCCAGCTTGTAGCCGTCGCTGCGGCGAGTCGCCAGATAGACCACGCCATAGGCGCCGCTCCCAGTCTTGCCCCGAAGAATGTACTTGTCGAACACGCAAGGGAAACGCGGCGGCGTGCCGGGCTGGAACTCCTCGAAGTCCTGCTCTGGAGGCGCCTCGGCCTTTCGCTTGAGGTGGTAGCTGACCTTGGCGCTGACCAAGGCGCTCGAGCAAGGCTTGACGAGGTAGTCGTTGGCGCCCGCCTCGAGCGCTCTCAGAATGTCGTCCTCGGCGTCTAGGACCGAGACCAAGATCACCGGCAGCTGGAGCTTGGAATGCTTCTCGCGAATCGCTCGGCAGAGCGAGATCCCGTCCAAGAGCGGCATTTGCACGTCGGACACGATCAAGTCGAACACGCCCGAGAGGGCTGGCTTGAGAGCGAGCTCGCCGTTCTCGTAGGCCGAGACCTCATGCCCTCTCAGCTTGAGCAGGGTCTGCATGAACCGGCGAACGTGAGTGTTGTCTTCGACAACCGCGACCTTAGCCATGGGGGAAGCTTGCCGGATCACCGTCGCCCGCGCCACCGGCATGACAACCCCGCTCTGTTTCTCGCCAAAGCAGCCCTCAAGGGCTCAGGCTGCCGCTCAGCCCTTGTCTATGCTGACGCAGTTCCGCCCGTTCTCTTTGGCGGCGTAGAGGCCGCGGTCAGCGCAGCTCACGACGTCTTGCACACTCTCGCGGGCGACCCTGTCGTCGGGTCCGAGGTTGGTCGAGACCCCAGCGCTGATCGTGATCTTGATCGTGACGGGCTTGCCGTCGTTGTCGCGGGTGTCGACGCTGACCTCCTCGACTGCGATCCGAACCTCCTCACACACCTTGGCCGCCTGCTCGGCCCCGACGCCTGGAAAGAAGACCGTGATCTCCTCGCCGCCGGTTCGGCACACCAAGCCGCGGTTTTGGACGGCGTCGGAGATCGTCTTCGCGATCACCTGGAGGACGTCGTCCCCGGCGCTGTGGCCGTAGGTGTCATTGACTTTCTAGAACAAGTCGATATCGAGGATCGCGACCGAGTAGCGCCGGCCGAGGTCGGTTTCCCCCGTCCGGTTCACGATCGTCTCGGCGTAGGCCTTGTTGAAGATCTGAGTCAGCGCGTCGTGCTGCGTGGTGTGACTCATCGTCACGACCCACTCCCGCCCCACGATCCACAGAATCAACCAGGGAAGCGCGATCGCGTAGGCGCGCTCGACCCCGTGCGGGAGCACCTTGAGCGGAAGCCCCAGCCCACCCGGCGTCAGCGAAGTGTGGGAGAGCGCTGCGGGGAGCGTCACGAGCAAGAGCCCTGCCACAGCTCCTCCGAAGCCCGAGGCCGAGCGCCAGGTGAGCACAGCCAGGCCAGCGGCGAGGACGTAAGTCGTCGGCACGACCCACTGCGGAAGATCCGCTGCAGACCAGCCCCGTGAACACGCCCAAGCTCCGAGGCCCGCCTGGAGACCGAACAAAGCCCACGCGCCAAGGCGAACACTCCGCCGCGCCTGAAGACCTCCGAACGGCGTCGCGAGGATCACCGCCAGGGCGAACCACAAGTAGCCCAAGCCGAACAAAGTCTGGGCCCCTTGGCGGAGGCGCGGCGGGAGACCCGGGTGCTTTTTGGCGAGCGTGTCGGGGAGGCCGACGAAGTGGCGAGCCTTGGGGGCTGGGAGCGCCCCGGCCTCGATCGCGCCGCCGCGCTCGACGGTGATCATGGCCACAGCCGGCCCGGCCTTCGGAGCGCGGTCAAGGACGTTCGCGAAGTAGAAGGGCTGCAGGAGTGCCCACGGAAGCAAGAGCAGAACGAAGGCGTAAAGGCGAGGCTGACGAACTTGCGGATAGCTGCGAACCGTCAAGATCGCGGCGGCCAACAAGGCCAAGACGCCGGCCGCTCCCCAGAGGAGGTTTGGCTTGCTGGCCCAGGCAGCGAGGAGGTCCGCCTGGCTCCAGCAGAGCGCGAGGAGCAATCCGCCACCGATCAAGACGGCCAGGAGGGGCGCGAGGTTCTTCCTCACGGAGTCCTCGAGGGCTCAGGCATAGCGTGCAGGTTCTCAGGCTGGGTCGTCGACTTGGGAAGCGGATAGGTGCCCGTCAATCCGTCGAGGGGGTCGTAGAACACGAGCGAACTCGCGCTGGCAGGGCGACCCGCCTGGGCTCGAACCTGGAAGGTCTGGTCCATGTAGTAGAAGAGCGCCGAGGTGGTGACCTCCGCTGGATCGGCGCGAAAGGCCCACCCATGGGAGACGACGGGAGGGACCACGAAGTAGTGGTATCTGCCCACGTCCCCGCTCGCGAGGTCCTCGGTAATGCAGCGCCCGTCGCCCAACTCTTGGAGGGAGCCGGCGAAGTCACGGAGCCCGTCCTCGTCACGATCGCTCCGCTGGAACCGGACCTGGGCTTTCCCCAGATACTCGAGGGTGCGGTGGGGGTAGCCGTAGACCTTGGCCTCCAGCTTCCGATCGACAAGCCCTTGAGCGGCGAGCAGGAGGCCGATCCCGACGCAGACCCCGACACCGAGCACGGTGTAGGTGATAAGGCGCTTCCGCTTGTCCGAGGCGATCACGGCGCCATGGTAATGGGTCGTGCACACGTCGAGCGACCCGTCTCGAAATCACCCTCGACTCGACCTCCGGAAACAAAGCTACCCCGAGGAATCTCGGGGCAGTTTCGTGGAAGGAAGGAAGGAAGGAAGGAAGGAAGTTAGGTAGATCCCCAGAGCAGACGCCGTGTCACCCCCCAAGTCCAAGACTGTCGATCTGAGGAGGCGATTCGAGTCCGGGTCTCGGGACGGCCGCGCAGCGACACCCGCTCAAGTTTCGGGAGAGCGTCCCTGCCGTCGGGCTAAGTTACTCCCTCTACGGGGGTTGAAGGCGCGTCCGGGTCCTCGCTCGCTGGGAGTGTGGTCCTCAGGAGCCAGTCGGCGAGGGGGAACGAAACGTTGAAGTTGCCCGCCAGCATTCGCTTCGGATCGTGGTGACGCCAGTGGTGGGTCCGAAGGCGGACGGCCACTGCGCGGCGACCCCACCAGGAGTCGGGAGGGAGGTGGTGAAGGAGGTGCAGCCACTCGTAGAGCAGGTAGTAGGCGAAGGCGCTCGCCAGGAACAGCCAGGCCAGGTTCCAGCGCAATGCGCCGAGCCCAAGCGCGACCGGGCTCAACAGAATGACCATGGCCGGGATCATGTAGGGCGGGAACAAGAGCAGGGCCAACTCGCGCGGCGAACGGATCGCCATTTCGTCGGAGGTGAAGAACACGTGGTGTCGCTTCGCGTGGCGGCGATAGAGGAGGCCGAGACCTGGGACGGGGTGGTGCAGAGGACCCTTGTGGACCCACCACTCAAAGACGTTGGCGATCCCAAGGAAGGCGGGGATCAGAACCCACTCCCACGGAAGCGGATCACGAAGCGCCCAGAGGCAGCCCCCAATGGCAGCCAGAATGCTGACGTGGATCCAAATCAAGTGAAGCGTTCCGGAATACCAGGCTGGAACCGACGCCAGGAGCGTCTCGCGACGGGCGCCGCTGCGAGCAGCTCCTCGCGGAGACGAGGGATCCGCAGGCGGATCCGCCTCCGTCACGCGGGGCCCTGCGACCCGTCGTCGGCTGGCTTGCTCGTCCCACCCTCGGCGGGGGCCTCGCTGGACTCTCCCTTGGCGGCCTCCGTGGACTCCTCCTCAGCGGGGGGCGCGTCCGTGGGGGTCGTGGCAGTTGGTTCAGACGTCCCTGCCGGCTCGGGCTCCGGCTCGGGCTCCGGCTCCGGCTCGTCGTAGAGGTACTGCAGCGTTGGGTCGTCGTTGTCTCCCTCGCCTTCGTATTCCTCCTCGCCCTCGTAGGGGCCGGTCGGACCCTCGTCGTCCTCCTCGGGAGCAGTCTCCTTCTCCTCGGGGCCGGCCTCCTTCTCCTCGGGGCCGGCCTCCTTCTCCTCGGGGCCGGCCTCCTCCTCCTCGGGAGCAGTCTCAGCCTCCTCGGGAGCGGTCTCCTCCTCCTCAGAGGGAGCCGCCTGTTCGGGCTTGGAGTCCCTCCCCGCGCCAATCGCGGACGTCTCTGGACGTTCCTCGCTGGCTTCTGTTTCGGCCGCTTCGGTGCGCGCGACTCGCGGTTGCTCGACGGGGCGAATCAAGGGGGAATCGTCAGCCGGCTTCGCAGCGGACGTCTCCGACGTGAGCTTCTTAACGGAAGGCTTCTTCGCTGGAGGCTTGATCGCCGGATCGGGCGCGTCGTCCTCGTCCTCGCCGTCGCCGTCGCCGTCGCCGTCGCCGTCGCCGTCGCCGTCCTCGTCCTCGTCCTCGGGCTTCGAGGGCTTGATAAAGACCGAGATCAAGATCCCGACTTCGTAGAGGAAGACCATGGGGATCGCGAGCAGAAGCTGGGTCGCCGGATCGGGAGGTGTCAGCAAGGCGCCTATGACGACGGCCGCGAACCACCAGTAGCGGCGGTACTTCCGGTACTTCGCGCTGTTCATGGCCCCGATCAGCGTCAGGAAACTCATGATCAGCGGAAGCTCGAACACGAGCCCGACGACCACGGTCAGGGTCATGAACAGCGAGAGGTATTCCCCGAGCGCGATCGTCCCCGCCATCATTTCGGGGGGCGCATAGGTCGTCAGGAAGTAGAGCCCGACGGGGATCAACACGAAGTAGCCAAACACGCCGCCCACCATGAAGCAGAAGAGCGAGAGGGGCGCGAACAGGTTTATGTGCTTCTTCTCGTGCGCGAACAGCCCGACGGCCACAAATCCCCAGATCTCACGTGCGACCCAAGGCGAGGCCAAGAACAAAGCGCAAATGAACGAGAGCTTGAGGTAGCTGAGGAAGGGGCCTTGGTATTTGAAGTCCATCAGGCGCCCGTCGGGGACACGAGC
This sequence comes from Planctomycetota bacterium, assembly GCA_016765095.1. Classification (GTDB taxonomy): domain Bacteria; phylum Planctomycetota; class J058; order J058; family J058; genus NORP233. The sequence goes on from JAESQQ010000486.1 coordinate 6,191, forward strand.
CAAGGTGTCCACAAAGGGCAAAGCGGTCCGCTCGTAGCGCTCGTGAAGTGCGCGAACGTCCCGCGCGATCGCGAGCCGCTCCGAAGTCACTGGAGCCAGCGCGGCGGCGGTCGGCTCGTCTCCTAGGCCCTCGAGCTTGCCCTCCAGAGCCTTGATTCGAACGTCGACGGCCTCCTGGTCTGCGACCAGAGCCTTGAGCTTGGGTTCAGCGGACTCCGTAGACTCGCGCAGCCGGAGCTCGCGACGCTTGAGCTTTCCCATTCGGAGCTTGAGGGCCTTGTCAGCCTCCCGTGCTTGGTGAATGTCCTCGTGCAGTTCTTTGGGCGCGTCGCCGTAGCGAATCTCTCGAGCCAGGCTCCCGTTGACCGACTCGTGGGGCCCGACCGCCCACTTCATGAGGTCCTTTTGGAAGAACAGACAGATCACCAAGGCGACGCCGACGTAGCCAATCGCCTTGAGGAGCCGCCAGCGCAGCTCCTCGAGGTGCTGGCCAATGGTCATTCGAGTTTGTTCTTTGGGCTCGTCGCTCACGGGCGAAAAGTATAGGCGGCAAGCTCGCCTCCCTGGGGAGCGGAGGCGTGGAACCTGGTTTCTCAACCGGAGGCCACGATTCTGAGAGGTCGCCCACGAGGGTGGTCTCACGACTCCTCTCCGCCAGGGGGGCGACCTCGGTCAGAATCGTGCTCCGCTTGACTAGGAAGAGTTGGCTGTCGAGAACGAGTCCTAGCTGCATCGCAAGGCTCACCCCCGAGTCCAGGGATCTAGTAAACGGGAGCGGTCACCGAGTCCCATGGTGGAGCGGGCCTAAGTCATGGTCGAGGAACAACTTCGCGCTCCGCTCGCCCTCAGTCTGCCTTGCCTGCGACGCCGCGAAACCCTGAAGTTGTTCCTTGCCCTGACTAGACTGCTTTCCCTTCGAGACACCCAACCTTGTTTGGGTTTCTTTCCCCTGGGGGAGGGGGAGGGGGA
>JAESQQ010000487.1 GCA_016765095.1 Planctomycetota bacterium
CCGCTTCCACCCGAGCCGGAGCCGGGGCCGCTTCCACCCGAACCGGAGCCTGAGCCCGAGCCACTTCCGCCGGAGCCGGAGCCGGAGCCGGAGCCCGAGCCCGAGCCCGAGCCGGAGCCTGAGCCGGAGGTCAGGCCCCGTCCGCTTCCGCCGGAGCCCTTCAGCGAGGAGAGGTCCGAGCGGGACAGTCGCGTCAAGAAGAGCCTGACCCGAATCGACGACTACGCAGCCTTTCGGCGCAGCACACGCGACGAGCGAGAGGGGCCGATCCCCGGGATCCACCTCACGAACTCAGACCAAGGCGAGTTGCTCGACTTGATCGCCTACTTCGACTTGATGCCCTTCGCCTATCGGCGCAGCGCGCCGAGCGAGGGCTACATTGCGATCGACTTCGCGCGAACGGCTTTCACGCCCTCGAAGAACTTCGCCTACCTCCAGAAGCGTTACGCCCGCCGACTGCTCCGACTCCGCTCTCGGCTCCGGAAGGTCCCCATGCTTCGTCACGCGGCGAGCGGGATCGCGCAGCGGTTTTCGATTCCGGCCGACGACTTGGAGCTCTGCTTCGCGACTCCGCGCCCTGTCATGGCCTACCTGCGCTGGAAGGCCTTTACGACCTGCCAGGCTGCTCGCCTCGACCCCGAGACCGTCGCGCGCTGCGAGGGGCGCCTCGTTCGCTCAGGCCAGCAGTGGGTGCTGCGGGTCGAGCGGATCGTCCTCAAGGACGGTCGCGTCGTGGACTGGAGGGGGGCATGAGCTTCTTCTCACGCCAGTCCGTATCTTGTGCCTCCTTCTCAGCCCAAGTACGCTTGGCATCCACCGCTTCTGAGTCCCTGGGCTGGCTCTTCATGCCGCCCGGCGTCCGCACGCGAGGTGATCTATGAGCGACGCCCGATTTAGTTGGGTCCTCCTGTTGGCGCTCTTGCCGGGGGTAGGAGCGGTGGCTTCGGCCCAGGACAAGACCAAGGCGGACGAGTTCGTGGAGCGGGGGGACTACCTGTTCAAGTCGGGCTACTACTTTCGCGCCAGCGACAGCTATCGCCTCGCCCTGATCGAGGACCCGACGAGCCCTTGGAAGAAGCTGGCCTTCGGGCACTCGCTGTTCGCGGTCGGCCAGTACGGCTACGCGAGCTACGCGCTTCGGCGCGGCGTGGGTGAGTTGGATCCGAAGGTCAGCTTTAAGCCCGAGATCGCACCGCTCTTCCCCTCGCGGCGACGCTTCCAGCAGGCGCTTCGGGATCTCAAGCGCTACGTCACCTACAGCCCGCGCGACGCCGCCGGCCTGACCGTCCTGGGCTACGTCCTCTACAGCGTCCGCGGCGAGGAGCGACGTTGCCGCGACATGCTCAGCTATCTGGTTCGACTCAACCCCAACGACGCGTTCGCGAAGCAGCTCATGAAGCAGCTCGATCGCCGCGCGCGGATCCCTGCGCGGGGCCCAGCCTCTCGCGGAGGGCACCCGACGGAGATCCTGTTCAAGGGCTTTAAAGACAGAGAGACCGAAGACGTGCGCGGCGCGCTTCAGTCTCACCCCGGCGTCTCGGCGCTTTCGCCCAAAGACGGACCGAAGCTGGTGTTCCGCTACGCCGGGCCGAACCTCGACAGCAACCTCCGCAACCTGTTCGCCTCGCTCTCGATTCCGGCCACGCTCCGAGAGGTGCCCACGACGAGCAAGCAGCTCCGTTCGTTCGTCGCCGAGCGCAAGACACGGGGCCCGACCTCCCGAGTCTCGGGCGCGCCCAAGCCGCTTCCCGCCAAGAAGACGAAGAAGAAGCCGCTCAAGGAGCGGGTCCCCGTCTCGAAGCGGGAGCAGGAGCGGATCGAGAACGAGTGGCCTGCGCCAAAGCCGGCCAAGGCCAAGTGAGAGAGGGACGCGCGTGACCTGGATCGTCAAGAACACCCTCAAGGGGACCCTTTCGTTTCGCGGCCTTGATCTCTCGATCAAGGCCGGGGACGAGTTCGACCTCGACACCCGCCCCGGCCGGAGCGCCGCGGAGGGCAGCAACCAGGTGATCGTCGCCTTCGAGGAGGGCTACCTGGCCAACGTCTTCAAGGAGCCCCAGCCCAGCTCCGGTCCGGCGCCGAGAGGTGTCGCGACCGAGGGCGTGAGCCAGGCTCAGATCGACGCCAGCTTGGACCGCTTCAAGGACGAGGTCCTGAGCGAGATTCGCTCGCAACGCTCCACGACCGAGGACGCCTCGAGCTCTCAGCTCGAGGACGTCCGCTCCTCGATCAGCCAAGACATGCAAGAGCTCGTGGGTGAGCTCAAGCTTGTGCGCGATCGCTTCGCTTCGGTCCGAGGCCGGATCGAAGTCGACAACAACCTGAGCGAGGTCGAGATCAAGGCGCGGCTCATGTTCCTGGACGAACAAGAGCGCGAACTCATGAAGAACTTCGAGACGGTAGGTCGCACGGTCGAGTCCGATGACGGTGACGTCATGGACAAGGCAGACCTCCTCGCAAACCTCTAGGCGAGCCCAGCGCGGGCCCGCGAGGAGCACACAGACATGGCCAAGGCAATCGATATCGGGACCTCGTTCATCGTGGGGGCCCAGATCAAGGACGGGAAGGAGATCTTCACGTCCGAGCGCGACGCGTTCTTCTCCATGGCGCGGGAGGACTTCGCGGAGGAAATGCTCGACGACGCGGGTGCGAAGTATCTGATCCGCGGGAAGGAGATCTTCGTCGTCGGCGAGGACGCCCTCAAATACTGCATGATCACGGGCAACCAGGACGCGTATCGCCGGCCGATGAGCATGGGCGTCCTCAACCCCGGCGAGGAGGAGGCGATCCCCCTGATCGAACTCCTGATCGAGGGGATCGTGGGGAAGGCCTCTCACCCAGGTGAGGTGATCGCGGCCACGATTCCGGCCGCGCCCCTCGACGCGCCCAGCATTGACGTGACCTTCCACAAGATCGTCCTCGAGCGCTTCCTCAAGAAGCTCGGCTACGACGTCAGGATCCTGAACGAGGCCCTCGCGATCATTTACGCCGAGAACCCGAGCGTGACCGAGGACCACGGCGTGACCGCGCCCTTCAGCGGGGTCGGGATCAGCTTTGGGGCTGGCATGACGAACCTCGTCGTCGCCTGGCGGGCCAAGAAGCTGTTCGAGATCTCGGTGGCTCGAGGCGGCGACTGGATCGACGAGAGCGTGAGTCGGGTCCGCAACACCCCCGTCGGGAAGGTGACGCATGAGAAGGAGCGGAACCTCGACTTGAGCTCGATCGACCCACGCAACACGCTCCAGCTCGGCCTCGAGATCTACTACGAAGAGCTGATCCGTCACGTCCTGAGGGTGTTCACGGAGCACTTCAAGTCGACCCAGACGACCTTCACGGACCCCATGGAGGTCGTCGTCGCGGGCGGAACCGCGGCGGTTCCAGGCTTTATCGACTTGTTCCGTCGCGTCCTCGACGAGCAGGGCGCCCCGATTCCGATCCGAAACGTTCGCCTCGGGAGCGACCCGCTTCGAACCGTGGCCAAGGGCGCCCTCGTGGCGGCGGTCTCCATGGAGAAGAAGAAGCTCAAGGCCGAGGCCGAGGCCGCCAAGATCAAGGCCGAAGCTGAGGCAGCCGCGAAGGCGACAGCCACGAGCGCCCCGACGCCCCCACCCTCCGCCGACGAGTTGAGCGACATGCTCGACGTCGGGGCCTAGCGAACTTCAGCGGATCCTCATGGCTGACTTCGAGATCGTGATTGAGCCTGACGTCGTTCCTCTCGGGACGGTGGACTTCCGTGCGCTGACGGCGCCGGCGGGGACACCGGCGCCGGAGGTTCGCGTCGAGCCAGACGGTCGCGTGGTCCGCTTCGACGCGCTTCCTCCCGTGGCCGTGACGCCGCGGGTCGAGGTCGACGAGGACGCTCCGACCGCTCGGCCTGGGGAGCTCCCCGTCGTGAGTCGCGCCGAGGTGACACCGTCCCCGCTGGACACGGCGGCCGCGACGGCCAACCTCGCGGCCCACGTGGAGTCGCTCCGCGGCTCCCCAGATCTCGCAGGCCTCGACGCAGCAGCGGAGATCCCGATTCCGCCTCGCCCGGCGTCCGCAGACGAGCCGTCCTTGGTGGCGGTCGGAGCCGAGTTCAAGAGCGACGAGTTCCACACCGACCTCGACGACGCTCCGACGACTTTCCTCCAGGCGACGAAGTACATCTCCTGGCTCTTGATCCTGCCGCTTCTCCTGGGCGGCCTCTGGATGTACCTCAACGGCATGTTCCCGATCGGGACCCAGATCGCGAGCGTCTCGCCGCCGCCTGCTCTCGCAACGACGGCGAGCCCGGCCCCGAGTGGGATTCCGATCACCGCGAAGACGCAGGATCCAGTCGCGAAGACGGAGGATCCGGTCGCGAAGACGGAGGAGCCGGTCGCGAAGACGGGGGAGCCGGTCGCGAAGACGGAGGAGCCGGTCGCGAAGACGGAGGAGCCGGTCGCGAAGACGGAGGAGCCGGTCGCGAAGACGGAGGAGCCGGTCGCTGCCAAGACCGAGGAGCCGGTCGCTGCCAAGACCGAGGAGCCGATCGCTACGAAGACCGAGGAGCCGATCGCCGCGAAGGCAGACCCCGACCCGGAGGCCGAGCTGAGGGCCTTGCGTGAGCAGGCAGGCCGCGCGGAGACGGGTGGGGCGCTGGGGATCGAGGAAGACGAGCCAGGTCTCCTTCAGCGGATTCGCGAGCTGCGCGCTCGGGCGGAGGCTGAGCTGGACGCTGGGCAGCCGGAGGAGGCGCTCGCAGCGCTCATGGAGCTGATCGAGGCTCTTCCGGAAGACGGTGACGCCCGCTTCCTGCTCGGCCGGACGCACGAAGCGCTCGGGGACCCTGTGGCTGCCGAAGCGGCCTACGTCGAGGCGGCCAAGCGCTCCCCAGAGGATCCGCGACCCTGGAACAACATTGCGGTCCTCAAGTGGGAGGCGGGCAAGACCGACGAGGCTCGGGTCGCCCTGCAAGAGGGGTTGACGCGAGCCCCGGGTGACCCCGACGTGTTGAGCAACCTAGCTGGACTAGACGTCGGTGTGCGGCCAGCGCAGGCCCACGCGCTCTACAGCAAGGCGCTCGCAGAGTCGCCGACCCATGAAGTCGCTCGCCTCGGGCGGGCTCAGGTTCGCGAGCGCCTGGGTGACGTCGAGGGAGCCACGGGTGACTATGAGCACCTCGTCTCGCGGCACGCGAAGCTCTCGGCCGACGCGCTGGACGGCCTCGGTCGCTTGTCGCGTCGGGGAGGCGATCCACAAATGGCGGTCGCGTTCCACCAGCGGGCTCTGGCTGCGAAGGACGACCCAGCGTTTCGTCGGAACCTGGCCTTGGCCCATATCGACGCCAATGAGCTTCAGGAAGCACGGCAGCAGCTAATGCCTCTGGTGGCGGCGGACCCGAACGACCTCGCGGCCTGGCGCAGCCTGGGGGTGATCTACGCGCGGCTGGGGGACGAGACGCCGAGTCTCCTCAACGAGGCCAAGCGGGCCTACGAGCGCGCGATCAAGCTCGCGCCGCGCGACTGGCGGAGCCGCTACAACTACGCGATCTGCGCCGAGCGCTTTGGCCAGAAAGACGTCGCGACCAAGCAATACCGAATCGCGATCGGGATCACGACCCAGGCTTGGCCAGCTGTGTTGAACCTCGCGCGCATGCTTGAGGGCGAAGAAGAGCACCGGCGCGCTCTGGCCTGGGTCGACGAGTCGCTCAAGGAGAACGCCAAGGTCGCCGACCTCCACCTGCGGCGAGGTTCCCTCCTCGCGCACCTCGAGCGCCCGATCGAAGCCAAGAACGCGCTCCGCCAGTTCCTCGAGTTGGCGGAGGCAAACGACCCGCGCCGCGCCGAGATCGAAGCCCTCCTCCCCGAGCACGCAGACGAGGAGGGCGGCCGATCCAATTGAAGGGCACGCCCACGGAGACTCCAGCGCTGCGCCTGACCCTGCCTCGCCAATGGCTCAGCCAGCGCAAGAGGGCCGCTCAAGCGGGCGGGGGTAAACCCCGCACCCTACAGATCACACCGGGGACACCCGGCGGCGGTCGAACCTCGCCCAGCATGCGTCTCGGCTTCGTAGGGGCGGGGTTTACCCCCGCCCGCCGCCCGGCGCCGAGCCCACAGATCACACCGGGGACACCCGGCGGCGGTCGAACCTCGCCCAGCATGCGTCTCGGCTTCGTAGGGGCG
>JAESQQ010000488.1 GCA_016765095.1 Planctomycetota bacterium
CCGTCCGCTCGTTCCCCAGGCGCGTCGAGGCCCTTCGCGCCGCTACGCGCGAGCGCGTGCCCTAGCAACCCGCCGGCCTTAGGGCGGTAGTGCCTACCCGTGCATGGAGGCCTACGACCTGCGATGAGCTTGAAGGTTCTCTATCGCGGTTCGCTCGTGAGCTGCAACTACGGTTGCGACTACTGCCCTTTCGCCAAGCGGCGTGAGACGCGGGCCGAAATGGAGCAGGACCGGCGCGAGGTCGAGCGCTTCGTGGAGTGGGTGGGCGGGCTTGGCCGAGAGATCGAGCTCCTCTTTACGCCTTGGGGAGAAGGGCTCGTCCGGCCCTGGTATCAGGAGGCGCTAGTCGAACTCTCGCTCATGAGCCACGTGAAGCGGGTCGCGATTCAGACGAACCTCAGCATGGGACTCGGTTGGGTCGAGGGGGCCTGTCGCGAAACCCTGGCTCTGTGGGCGACTTTCCACCCAGGCGAGGTCGCGCGGGAGCGATTCGTCGCCAAGTGCGAGGAGCTGGATCGGCGTGGGGTTCGCCACAGCGTGGGGATCGTGGGCCTTCGCGAACACCTCGCCGACATGGATTCGCTGCGGAGCGAGCTGGGCCCGAGCACCTACCTCTGGGTCAATGCGTACAAGCGAGAGACCGACTATTACAGCGAGGCTGAGCTGGAGCGGATTCGAGCCGTGGATCCGCTCTTCGACGTCAACAACACCTATCACGAGAGCTTGGGTCGCCCTTGCCGCACAGGTCAAGACGCGTTCGCCGTCGACGGCGCTGGGACGCTCCGTCGCTGTCACTTCCTGCCCGAACCGCTGGGGAACGTCTACGAGCAGCGCCTCGACGAGCTCCTCGCGCCACGCCCCTGCGCGGCCGAGCGCTGCGGCTGCTACATAGGCTACGTGCACCTCGAGCCGCTCGGTCTCTACGAGACCTACGGGGCGGGAGTCATGGAGCGGATCCCGGCGAGTCCGATCTGGCGGCGTCTGCCGGTGACCCAGGCACGCTAGCCCGGTCAGTTCAGGATCAGGCCGACGATCATGATGTAGACCGAGGCAATCACGAGCTGCATGATCGCGAAGGGCGCTGCGCGCTTGACGAACCCGAGGAAGCTGAGCGGGACCTTGTGCTTGGCCATGATCGTGACCGCCACGACTGTCGAGGCGCTCCCAATCGGAGTCAGGTTGCCGCCGAGGTTGCTCCCGAACACGACCGCCCACCACTGCATGGCCTTGTAGTCCGCTGGCACGTCGGGGTTGGCGGCCAAGATCTTGGCGAGCATGGCCGAGAGAGGAATGTTGTCGGTGACGGAGCTGAAGCCGGCGGCGGCCCAGAGCAGCGCCAGGGTTCCGACTTTGTCGCCCATTGCGATCAGCTCCGCGACCAGGAGGCCGATCTTGCCGAGGACCTGAGCGTGCTCCATGACGTAGATCACGACGAACAGGGTCGCGAAGAACGCGAGCAGATCCCAGTCGACCGAAGCGTAGAACTTGTCGACCTCGTGCTTGTAGATCAAGAGCATCACGCCGCCGAAGGCCAACGCGATAAAGCCCATGTCGAGGCCCTTGGTGAAGGGCAGGATGTCCTTGGTTGCGAGCGTGACTATGAACAGGACGAACATGCCCACGCTGAGGTTGAAGAACCAGCGGGCCTCGATCCCGTCGTTTTCGTCGAAGCCTGAGACTTTCTCCTTGGCGGCGACTCGCTCCTCCTCGGTCGCGAGGCGGTGAATGCCCATGATCCGCTTGGCCATGTAGAGCGTGGCTGCGGTCGTCACGACCACGTACGGCGCGGCGACCAAGAAGAACTGCATGAACGTGATCTTGGCGGTCTGGCCAACGATGATGTTGGGGACCGAACTGATCAGGGTCAGCAGTCCACCGACGTTGGTCAGGAGGCCCTCGACGAGGAGGAACCCGAGCAGCTTGTCGCTCATGTCGAGGCGCCGAAGGGAAACCGCGGTCAACGAGCCGACGATGATCATGGCGGTCACGTTGTTTAGGAACGCGCTGAACAGGACCGTCAGGACTCCGTAGGCGATCAGGAGCAGGAGCGGGTCGCCGCCGGTCTTCTTGGTCAGCTTGATCGCGATCCAAGTGAAGATCCCGCTCTTGCTCGTGACGTCCACGAACAAGCTGGCCCCGAGAATGATCGCGATCACTTCCCACTCGATCCCGACGACCCAGTGGGGGAGGTGGAGCTTGTGGCCCTCGAGGACCGGGTCCCCCTCGGGCATGATCCCGAGGTTGACCGCCAGGAAGAGGCACACGACTGCTGCGACGCCCGTAATGACCGACTTCTTGGCGTGCAGTTTCTCCTCGAGGGCGAGGCCCGCGATCATGGCGAGGAGGAGGCAGCCAAACAGGATCGTGGTCCCGGTTCCGACTTCAGGCTCGGCCGAGGCCAGCAAGAGTGCAAGTGAGGTCATTGCTTTCCTCTACAGGATCAGAATCGGAAGGGAGCCAAGTTCGATCGCCAGGGAGTAGGCCAGCCCAGACATGGCGGCCTGACTCTCGTCCTTGCCCTCGATCACGAGCAGGTCGACTTTGTGCTCGGCGACGAGAGCTACGTAGTCGGGGACCTTGTGCCCGAGGCGGACGAGCGAGTGGACTTGGAGATCAGGGTTGGCGGCGTTGATCGCGGCCTTGGCAGAGGCTATGAATTCGGTCGCCTCCTTGAGGAGCTGGGCCTGGATCTCGGAGCGAGCGATCTCGGTGTTTAAGTCTGGGATCTTGCCAATGACGTCTAAGTAGCGCTCGAAGTCGTGGTCGTCCTCGATGTGGGCGAGGAACAAGTCACCCTTGGCGCCGCGCACGAAAGGGAGCGCCCAGTTGACGAGGGAGTCGTCGCCGGTCATGTGAGACGTAACCGCGAGGACCTGCGGAGTGCCTTCCGAGAGGTTCATTAGCGTGGCGTCGCGCGGAATCACCAAGATCGGAGTCGAGATCGCCTGGCTGAGGACGTCGAGGTAAGTCCCGAGGCTGTAGGCGAGTTCGCGAGAGATCTCCTTCAGCATTCGATAGGTCACGATCAAGTCGGGCTTGAGGTCTTCGAGCTTCTCGAGGACCTCTTGCCCGTTGGCGTATTGGCTCGCGCTGAGGGAGAGCCACTCGGGGTCCTCGTCGGGGGCGTCGGAGAGGACGCCTAGGAACACCTTGAGCTGCTCGAGGCTCGTCTCGGTTTGCTCGTCGTCCAGATCGCTCAGGAACAAGATTCGACGAATCGGCCGCGGCGCGAGCTGGAACTCCACCTTGTCTGCGCGCGCGAAGGCCGACTCGAATTGGTTAAGGGTGGTCACGTGTCTGCTCTCCGCCCAAGGCCCCTCGGGGGTCTGTTGTGGGCGCGGATTGTAGCCAGCCTCTGGCCCTGTGCTTGGTCTCGGGGAGCAAAGTCGACGTAACGCTCAACCGTGGGCCAGTCGGCCTAACCTGCTACTGTCTCGGCGTGTACAGCGCCTCGCGCGAGTTCCACGAGCCCGACGTCCCTCCCGAGATCCTCTTGGAGGTGGTCTACGACGTTGAGGCCTACCCCGACTTCGTGAAGGGGATCAACGGCGTCACGGTCAAGAACCGTGGGCCCAACAACATCGTGGCTGAGTTCGACGCCGACATGGGCGCCATGAAGTTCCGCTACACCCTCCTGATTGAGCGTGAGGCCGGAGTGGTCCGCTGGCGCCGCCTCGCTGGCGCCTTTCGGGCCAACGAAGGCTCCATGGTCCACCTCGGAGACGGGCACTACAGATACAAGAACGCCATGGACCCTGGGTTCGCGGTGCCAGGGTTTGCGGTTCGATTCGTGCTCGAGCGGAGCTTGCCCCGCCTCATAAAGGAATTGCGGGCTCGAGCCCACGAGCGAGTGACCGGGTCCTGACCACGCACACCCCAGAGGGCTCGCCGCGCGAGGGTGTCGAGTGTCCCGAGCGAGTCGCGCCCTGGCAGCCCTGGCGACTTTGTGGCGGGACCTGGGAGCGCTCTAGGGGGTGCTTCGAAAGCGTTCAATGGGTCGACCTCCCCGACTGCCCGCAGTGGCGACTCGAGGCCCTAGAGCGGCTCTACTTCGCCTGGGTCCCGCGGCTCTGCGCGTCCCACGTCTTGCCGTATTGGAGCCCCGACGGGACGCTCCGGCTGGCGATCGAGCCCTTCGAGTGGCCGTCTGTGATTCGAATGACGGAGGCCCATGTCGGCGAGGAGACGTGGGCGCGCTCGATCGTGGGAGGCTGGCTGGCCGTCCCCGGCGGCTCGCTCGCGTTCGAGCTTCGCGCGCGCCCGGGTGGGCGGCGCCTGATCGTGGCGGTTCGCGACTTAAATCCCCGGCTCCCCAAGCCGCTCTATCTCACGGTCCAGGCGACGATGCACGAGCGCTCAACGTTCGCCTTCCTGCGGGAAATGAGGCGCCGCTGCCCACGGTGATCCTGTTCAGCGCGAACGGACGGGCGCCACGCTGACGAGAAACGCACGCACGGCCTCAATTGGCTCGACGCCGCGCAGTCGGCCCAGCGACCGGCCCTGCGCGTCGAGGGCGATCAGGACCGGGGCCCCTCTCCCCCCGGCGTGAGCCTTGGCTCTGGGGTCCGCTTCGTCGATTCGCTCGAGGCCGCGTGTTCGTCCCAATGCGTCCGCGAGGGACGGGTCGGCCAAGACGTCTAGCTCGAGGGTCGTGCAGAACGCGCAGCCGGGTCGGGTGACGAGCAGCAGCTGGGGGCCGCTTGGGCCGCCTATCTGCTCCAGACGTGCCTTGCGGGCCCTGTCGTCGCTTCGGAGCCAGAGCCCTCGCCCGAGCGAAAGTCCGCACCCCAGCACGAGGACGAGTCCGAACACCTGGAGAAATCGGCGTCGCTCCGGGGTCGGTAGGGAGCCGAAGGCCAGGCCCGAAGCGGTCAGGGCTGAAATGGCCACGAGCAAGCAGAGCGGACAGAGGGCGCGAGTCGCGCTCAAGGTCAGGACCCCGGCGGCGAGGGCCAGGCCC
>JAESQQ010000489.1 GCA_016765095.1 Planctomycetota bacterium
GTGCGACCAAGCCGCTCCAGCCGATCGGCTCGACTCCGACGCAGCCCGTGACCAGTAACCCCGTCGTTACGCCCGTGGTCACGCAGCCAATCGCCGGCCCGGTCAGCCCGATCGGCCCCCCCCCTTCGGCGGGCATGGTCAAGATCCTCAAGAAGAACCCCTAAGCCCGACGTCAGGGGCTAGGAAGAGTGCCGGGCGGTCCCACGGGGCCGCCCTGTTCTCGTGTGGGCCTCCCCGCGAGCGGGAAACCGTCTCTTCCCTGGGATAGGATCCCGCCGTGGAGCCACCCCAAATCCATCCTCGCCAGGAGCTCGCCGATCTCGCCCGGGCCGTTTCGGGCCTGACCGAACTCGACCGGTTGCTCGGCGTGACGTGTTCGCCGCTGCCCCGAGCGCAGGCGTCGGCTCCCATCCCCGAGGCTCCGCAGAGCTTCGTGCCGGCTCGAGCGAAGCCGCCGCAACCGCGGCCACAACCGCAGCCGCAGCCGGCCATTGTGGCCCGTGCGACTCCAGACCTCGCGCTCCCCACGCGGCGCGTCGAGAACGAAGGGCGCTTGCACGCCCTCGCCAAGTCCATGGCGGGCTGCCAGAAGTGCCAGCTCGCCAAGGGGCGGACCAAGCTCGTGTTTGGCCAGGGCGACGCTGCGGCCGAGTTGGTGTTCGTGGGCGAGGGCCCGGGCTATCACGAGGACATGCAGGGCATGGCCTTCGTCGGCCCCTCGGGCGCGCTCCTGACCAAAATGATCAACGCCATGGGCTACCTCCGCGAGGAGGTGTTCATTTGCAACGTCGTCAAATGCCGACCCCCTCGGAACCGCGATCCTCAGCCGGACGAAATCGGGACCTGCCTCCCCTTCCTCCGCCAGCAGCTCGAGATCATTCGCCCCAAGGTGATCTGCGCTCTCGGAAAGTCGGCCGCGATCGGCCTCGGCCTGATCGGGCCCGACGAGAGCCTCGGCCGCAACCGCGGGCGGCTCCTGAGCTGGGGGGAAACTCCCGCTGTCCTGACCTATCACCCGGCCTATCTACTTCGGAAACCGGACGAAAAGCGCAAAGCCTGGACGGACCTCAAGCTGCTTTTTCCTCACCTGGAGCGCCGCCGACCCTCGCCGATCAAGCCGGATGAGACGGAGCGCGTGAGGGGATCGCAGTGATGGCGTCTCATGGGCTGCGCGCAAGCTCCTTGTAGCGGCCAGGACCAACTTGACACTCCCTAGTGGGTGACCTACAATCCCGCGCCGCTGCGTCTATTTCCTTATGTGACAAGGCTTTAGTCGTCGCTTCGGCGGCACGGACGAACCCTCCAAAGGGGGACACACATGGCATCGGTGTGGGGGATTGATATCGGCAAGGCTGCCTTGAAGGCAGTCAAGCTGGCCAGTACCAAGGATGGGTACGAAATCCAAGCGCTCGACTACTTCCCCTATCCGGTGGAAGAAGACGAGGATGAGCGCCAGGAGCACGTCAGCGACGCGGTCCGCAAGTTCCTGACAAAGCACAAGCTGCGGGGTGAAGAGATCGTTGTTTCGATCCCTGGTCTTCACTCCTTCAGCCGCTTTATCAGCTTGCCGCCCGTGGAGAAGGCAAAGCTCCGAATGATGGTGCGCCTCGAGGCGCAGCAACAGATTCCGTTCCCGATTGACGAGGTCAACTGGGACTTCCTCGAGATCGACCGCGAATACGAGGAGCACGAAGAAGTCGAGATCGGGATCTTCGCGACCCGGACCGAGTTGATCGACGGGTTCTTGGGCGACCTCAAGGAGTCGGGGCTCTACCCGGACACGATCACGATCGCGCCGCTGGCGGCCTACAACTTCATTCGTGAGAACCTCCCCGACAAGGAGGGGGGCACGATCCTGTTGGATATCGGGGCCGAGCACACCGACCTCGTGATCTTCGACGGCGAGCGATTCTGGGTGCGCAACCTTCGGATCGCAGGCAACGAGATCACCAAGGCCCTCGCGGATCGCTTCAAGATCCCCTTCGCAGAGGCGGAGAAGCTCAAGAAGTCGAGCTCCAAGAGCGCCCAGGCCAAGAAGATCTTCGCCAGCATGGAGCCGGTCCTCAAGGACCTCGTCGGTGAGATCCACCGCTCGGTGGGCTTCTTCAAGAGCCAAGCTGAGGACCTCGACGTCAAGCGAATGATCTTGATGGGCGACGGCTCCAAGCTCAGGAACCTGCCGGCTTTCCTCAAGAAGCAGCTGAAGTACGAGGTCAAGCGAGCGCCTGAGCTCTCGGAGCAGTTCGTGTTCGACGACGACGTCGACCCGACCACAATCAGCGAGCACCATCTCGCGTTTGGGGTCGCGTTTGGCCTCGCACTCCAGGGGCAAGGCGCGAGTCGCTGCGCGATCAACCTCGCCCCCAAACAGCAGCAGATCCAGGCAGTGCTCAAGAAGAAGGTCCCCTTCGCGTTGATCACAGCGATCGTGGCGTGGGCAGCCTTTGGAATGAGCTACGCCTACTGGGATGGAGTGCGCAAGAAGTACTACAGCTCGGAGAAGGCGCTCAAGAAGATCCAGAGCTGGAAGAACTCCGAAGAGGCCGCGATGGCCTCCAACAAGCTCCTGCCTCCGCTCGAGAAGGACGTTCGGATCTACGACGACCTCGGCGAGGGGCGGACTTTGGTCCCGGAGTTGATGGAGAAGATTCGCGGCGTGCTCGTCAAAGCCACGGCCAAGAACCCCAACTCCAAGCTGCCCAAGCTCTCGTCCACCGTCCGCAGCAAGCCAGTTCGCGAGCAGCTGACCGAGTGGCGCAAGAAAATCCGGACCCTCAACGAGAAGAAGCTCTGGCTCTTGGACTGGAAGGTCCGTCGCCTCGAACGCAAGGGGACGCAGACCCCCTACGACGTCGAGATTCGCCTCGGGATGGCCACTGGGGGCCGCTCGGGCGCAGATATCCGCAGCGACATCGAGGGCAGTGTCGTTCGATTGATCAAGGAGGCCCTCAACGAGGCTCCCTTCCACGTCAGGAACCCGGCGGAGGCGATGCCCAAGGGCTATGGGGGCGTTGACCTCTCGGTCGCCGAAGAGCTGTTCCAGCTCCACCCCGACGCACGCAGCGAGCCTCAGAAGCCCTTTGAGGTCACGATGATCAAGCTGCGGTTCGAGGTCGGCGTGGCCGCCCCACCCAAGGCGAAGAAAGTCGAGCCTGCTGAAGGCGAAGAGGAAGGCGGGTAATGGCTGCTGTTGATCCCAAGGAACTCGCCCAGCGCAACATTCCCTTGATCGTGCTTTATGTGATCTCGATCGCCGCGCTTCCTGCCTGGTACTTCGTCGTCCAAGGCGGGGTCGTTGGAGACAAGAAGACCAAGGGCACCGTTGAGCACGCCAAGTTCCAGCTCAAGAAGAAGAAGACCACGATCAGCACCTTGGCCAAGCGGATCAAGGCCAAGGACAAGGCTGACCCGGTCTACAACAACAACTTCAAGGACTACTTCGACAAGCGGGCTGGGAGCCTCCGCTCGCAGTCGGAGAAGCTGGGCCAGTTGGTCCGGGAAAAGGACGAGAACCTCGAGAAGTGGTTCGATCACTTCAAGGGACTGGCCAAGGGCGAGGAGCCGGACTTCAACAACTTCAAGCAGCACTGGGGCTCGAACGCGATCCCGGAGCTGAAGGAAGAGTTCGCCGAGATCGTGGTCGACCCGAGCGACCCGGACTTGGTCTACCTCCAAGACGAGGCTCCCCGGGATCGCAACGAAATGCGATTCGCGCAAAAGCGCTACTGGGCTCAGAAGTATCTCTTGTCCGCGATTCAGGCCGGCGGGAAGACTGGGGTCGGCAAGACCAAGCCCAAGGACAAAGACGAGACGCCCAAGACGATCCCGGCGCGCTTGATCGAGCGGATCTCGATTCAGAGGCCCCGCAGTCGCGAGCAGGACAAGAACAAGCCCAAGCCTTTGGTCACGTCTTTTCGGGTCACACTCAAGCTGCACTGCTCGTTCCGCGACGTGAGCCTGATCATGAGTGAGATCGTCGCCCAGCCGATCCCGATGCAGATCAACGGATTCGAGATCTCCAAGGATTCGTTCCGCGTCGAGGATCGCAAGATCAACCTCCTCGTCGACGGCTCCGAGAAGGTCTTCCCAGACGATCACACCCAGATCTTGCTCGAGAACGCGAGCGAGTTCAAAGGGGACGACAAGCTCGAGGAATACGTCCCTGAGCCCTCGGTCGTGTTGAGCATTGAAGTCGACGTCCTCGACTTCAATGCGCCAGAGCCGAAGCCGAAGAAGGCCGTCGAAGATGAGTAGGGAGAGGAACTAATGTTTGATCCGCAAGAAATCGCTCTTGAGCACTTCGATAAAGTCGTCCTCTTGGTCGCGGTGGGCGTGTTGGCCTACACCGGCGCGACGAGCATGGGGGCGTCCAAGAACCTGACCGGTAAGATCGACGCCGATCGCAAGAAGATCACCACGCACATGGAGCGGAGCAAGCCCAAGGCGGAGGAGCTGCTCGACCGACCCGCCAGGCTGGCCGACCGCTTGAGCGGCAAGCAAATGGCCAGCGCCGACTCGATGCCGAGTTGGATGCTCCACCGTCGCCCAGGCGTGTTGACCAAGGAGAAGGCGAAGGCCGCTCGCGCGACCGCCAAGCACTACTCCGTGACCGAGGTCAAGCACGACTCCAGCGACCGCGGCAAGGCCAAGATCACCTGGCAGAAGGCCAGCGATAACGACTACGTGATCGTGACCAACTATATTGTCCAGCGCCGACTCGGCAAGGACGGGGAGTGGGAGGAGATCGCGCGGCTCGCCGAGGATCAGACCTCCTACACCGACGACAAGTTGGCGGCTCGCTCGGAGTATTACTATCGGGTCATCTCTGCAGCTGAGGTCGATCGGATGAGCAAGCGCGTTCAGCGCGACAAGATGATCCTCCGGGGCGAGGACACCGAGAAGACCAGCAGCGAGACGGGACCCGTCACGACGGAGCGTGACGTCTACTTGATCCCTCAGTCCGTCACCATCAAGGACTTGATTCAAAGCGCGGACAGCAAGGACAAGGCCTACATCTACGTCTACAAGTACGATCAGGCGAAGGGCGCCTTCCTCCCCAAGAAGGGCTTCAACGTCACTGAAGGAGAGGAGATCGGCGCCATTATCAAGATCGGTCGCAAGGAGATCGACTACACCACCGGCGCGACCTTCGTCTCCTGTCGCCGTGAGATCGGCAAGGGCAAGCACGGGCAAGACATTCAAGTCGGCGTGATCAAGATCAAGTGGAAGACGGGCGCCGAAGAAGAGGCCCGGACGACCGATCCGAAGCCGGCCAAGTAGCACTTAGCGAGAGCCAACGATGACGGACGCCCCACGGCATTCCCGCGGGGCGGTTCTGTGTACCGACGCAGAGGTCGGCGGCAGAGGCCGGCGGGTCGGACATCGGGAGCTAGAAGCAAAGGACTTATGCGATAGGCTGGGGCTTCTCCCCCGAGTCGAACGCACGTCGCCTCAAATGCTTTACTCCCAGTGGCTTAGCCTGTCACCGCCCTGTCATCGGATCGTCCTCGCCGAGAATCGGTCGGATCCTTGTAAGCGGTTGGTCCGTATGAACCAGCGTGCTACTATGCGCGCCCCGTGGGGGGAGCGGTCGACCGCGCGTGCCTCCCTCCCCCACGGAACCGCTCAAAAGAGGATTCTGATGCGCACTCAAGTCGCGACGCTTCTCGCGTTCTTCCTTGCCTTCACTGTTGGTTGCGCCAGCGAGCCTCGTCCTGGGAATGACCCGGACGGTAAACTCGACGGTGAACTCGCTCGTGGCCCCAGCGCACCTGCGCCTGCTCCGGACGGGACGAAGGACGCTGACGCTGACGGTGAATCACCGACCGAACCGAGCGCACCCGCGCCCGGTGATTCCGCCGACGCGGGGACGGCCATGGGCCCTCCCGACGGCGCGGGGGGCGGTGACGCTCGCCTCGGCGACTACGCTCGCGAGCGGACTCTCGAGGAGCAAGAGCGAAGGGCTCTGGCCAAGAACTACTACACGACGGGTCGCAACCTGTTCCAGGAGCTTCGTTACCGCGAGGCCGCCGCGAACTTGAACCGCTCGGCTTCGCTCGACCCCCAAAACCTCGAGGCGGTCCGCTTACGCGATCGCGTGATGTGGATCCTCGGCGATCGGCGCGCAGAGTATCGCGACACCGTTCGGACCATGGTCGACGAGCGACTGGCCAAGATCGATCAAGCCCGAGTCGAGATGGAGCGCGTCTTCCACGAAGGCGAAATGCTCATGAAGCGCCAGCGCTACGATCGTGCGCAGGACCGTTTCCAACGCGTCCTCGAGGCGATCCGCTGGTTCCCCTACGACATTGACCGCGAGGGTCTGCGCGCCAAGGCACAGGCTCGGATCGTGGAGGCTCGTCGCCTCGCCAAGGAGCAGGAGCGCCGTCGCCTCCAGATGCTTCAGGAGGCTTCCCGGCAGTCGGCTGAGTCTGAGAAGGCGCGCACCACGCGCTTCCGCAACTCGACCGTCAAGTCGCTCTACGAAGACGCTCGCGAGGCCTACAAGGTCAAGATGTTCGACAAGGTCGTTCGTCTCTGCGACGACATTCTTCGCCAACGCCCGGATCACACCGACGCGGTGGACCTTCGCAAGCGCGCGATCGAGTCTCAGCTCCGCGAGCGGAGCCTGAGGACCTATCGCAACAAAGTCGAGGCCTGGCGTCGCCAGCTCGAGTGGGTCGAGGAGTCGGCGGTCCCCTACCAGCGGATCTTCCGGTTCCCAAACCGGGAGCGCTGGCTCGAGATCGAGGCTCGCGTTCTGCCGATCACCGAGCTCCTGAGCCGTCAGCGTGACACCGAGGACACGATCAAGACCAAGGATCGCCTCGAGAGCATGAAGATCAGCCTCAACTTTGAGGGCACCGACTTCAACGAAGCGATCGACTTCCTCCGCGATATCACAGGCCTCAACTACGTGATCACGCGGCAAGCCAAGGACCTGGTCGAGGGCGAGAGCGTCACGGTCAGCCTTCGTCTCAAGGAGATCTCGCTTCAGAACGCGCTCAAGCTGATCTTGGCGAGCAACGAGTCGCTGACCTGGCGAATCGAAGACGGCGTGATCAAGATCACGACGGAAGAGGACAAGGCCGAGGAGCTCGTCCTCGAGTTCTACGACGTCAACGAGATCGTCAGCACTCCGCCCAACTACCCCGCTCCGAGCCTCGGGCTCAACCTTCGCCGCGGCGGCGCTGGCGCTGGCGGTGCCTCCCTCGACTTCGGTGACGACGACGAGGACGAGGGCACCGGCGGTCTCGAGAGCGACAAGCTGATCGAGCTCATTGAGAGCAAGCTTGGCGAGGACGAGGGCGAGGGGTCGGTCGAGTTCTCGGGCGGCGTCTTGATCGTCCGCAAGCCTCTCTCGGCACACCGCAAGGTGATTCAGCTCCTCGACGCCCTTCGCCGGACGGTCGGGATCATGGTCACGGTCGAGGCCCGCTTCGTGCAGGTGCAGGACAACCTGCTCGAGCACATTGGCGTCGATATCGTCAACCAGGACAACGCTCAGGCCTTCTCGCCGCAGCCGGCTCAGAACCCGCTGATCCCGGGTGCGACCACGGACAGCTTCGGTCAGATCCAGTTCCCTCGTGGCCTCAACGGGGGTCCGCCCCAGGTCAACGTTGGCTATCGCTACATTGACGCCCAGGGCCAGACGGACATTCGGACCGGAATCGTCAACGCGCTCAGCTCGTTGGCTCCCGCAGGCTTGCCCTTCAACATTGCCCCGGTGGGCGGGCTCGCGCTTCAATACAACTTCATTGACGACTTCCAGCTCCAAGGCATTCTGGAGGCCGTGCGCAAGACCCAGAAGAGCCGGTTGATCAACGCGCCGCGCCTGACCGTCTTCAATGGCCAGCGCAGCCACATTCTCAACATTCGCCAGCGGGCCTTCATTCAGGACGTCGAGGTCAACCAGACTGGCGTGATCCCGGTCCTCAACCCCGTGATCGGGCTCCTCAACACGGGCGCGATTCTCGAGGTTCGCCCGACGGTCAGCCACGACCGTCGCTACGTGAGCCTCGAGCTCAAGCCGACGCTTGCGACCGAGCTTCCCCCGCGGATTCCGGCCCCGGTGACCCTGGCCAACGGCTTCACCTCGATCCCGATCGAGTTGCCGGTGATCACGATTCAGAAGCTGCGGGCGACCGTCAGCGTGCCTGACGGCGGCACCGTTCTCCTGGGTGGCCTCAAGAACTACGACGAGTTCGAGGGCGAGTCGGGCGTTCCTTTCCTGATCAACATCCCACTCCTCAACAACCTCTTCCGTCGCCAGGCCTTCCACAAGCTGCGCGCGAGCTTGGTCGTGTTGGTCAAGGCCAACATCACGATCATTCGTGAGGACGAGAAGCGCGAGTTCGGCCGCTAAACTGCTTTGCCTTCGAAAGCGGAATGAGCTAGATCGCGTGCGGCTTGAGGCAAAGCAGTTTCTAGGGAAGATTTGATTAGCTTCGCCCTCTCGCAGGGGAACAGAGACCCGAACAAGTTGGGCGTCTCGAAGGGATGGAAGCGTGCGGTCTCGCGATCTCGACGTCGCGGCCCTTCCATTAGCCCTGTTTCGGCTTTGGGTTGCCCAAGCGGGTCGATTCGGGCTCTCAGACGATGTAGATTCTCCCGCCGGTTGGCGGCCCACGCCTCTCCGCTGGGAGGTCGTGGGCGCAGCGCTTGTGGCTGCGCTTGCTTCATTGGGACGCCGTGGGGGCTGGATTCGTCGAGGGGTCTGAATTCGTCAGGCTTTTGATTCGTTCGGGACCTAAGGACTGGAACTCTAGACACCTTTGGGGGGTGTGGACCGCATGAGATTCTCGAAGACGACCTACCTCTTGATACCAGTGGCCATGGTGGCTCTGGCGATCCCTGCCAGCGCTGGCGAGATCGTGTTCAAGGACGGCCGAGTCCAAAAAAAGTGCACCATCAAGAGCGCCGGCGCTGAGAAGGTCTCCTACTCGGTAAGCGGCTCCAAGCAGACCGCCAAGTCGACCGAGATCGAGATCCTGTTCCCGACCCGGGATCGGAACCTCCGACGCGCGATCAGCAAGCTCCGCAGCGGGTCGCCGGTCCAGGAGACGATCGACGCGTTCAAGCACGTCTTGAAGAAGAGCAAGCCCGAGTGGCACGCCTACGCTCACTTCTTTATTGGTGAGACCTTCGCGAACTCGGGCAAGGTCGAGACCGCCCTCAAGGCCTACGCCAACGTCGCCAAGCGCTACAAGAGCCACTTTTGCGCGCCTCTCGCGCTCGAGCGCTCGGCCCGCCTCCAGAGCGGAAGCGCGGCCTTGGCCAACTACAAGGAGTTGGCGGGCGGAGCCTACGGCAATGGCTGGAAGGAAGTCGGCCTCTACGGCCAGGCGATCCTCCTGATCAACAGCGGCAAGGCGAGTTCGGCCAGGGGAGTGTTCAAGACCCTCGCGAGCAGCGCCTCGAGCGAGGAGCTCAAGATGCTCGCTCGCTGTGGGGTCGCCCACTGCGACGTGATCGGTGGCGACAAGGCAGGTGCCAAGAGCGTCTTTACGGGGATCGCAGAAGACACAAGGGCCCCGGGCAGCGCGCGGGGCTACGCCTACACCGGTCTCGGGCTGGTCCTCCAAGGAAGCGACGACGACGAGGCGCTCCTTTGCTTCCTGCGCGGGCTGCTCCTCTACCCGAGCAACCCCCAGCGGGTCGTGGCGGGTAAGGGCGCGGCTGAGATCTCCAAGTCCAAGGGGCTGGGTGGCGAGCGTCGCTTGGTCCACCTCGGGCGCGCGCCGGCTGCGGCGAGCGACTACACCGGCACCGAGCCCTACGGCGAGTTAATGAAGCGGACCCTCCAGCAGGCGTCTGCGCGCCTGGTTCGGGTCCTCGTCCCCAAGCTGCTCCCCAAGGCCACGGAGGACCACGAGAAGGGCGACCTCGAGTTCGCCGCAGCTGACGCGATCAAGGCGATCGCACGCGCGACCAAAGACACCGATCTCCTGACCCAGTACGAGGCCAAGCTCAAGGAGCTCCAGGCGAAGTACCCCAAGCACGGGCGAGCCAGCCTGGCTGGGATCAACCAGATCGAGTCAGCCAAGGCGCGTGGGCTCGCGATCATTGGCCAAGCTGCCGAGGCTCAGGACGCAGCCGAGCGCGAGAAGCTCATGGCCAAGGGGCGGGGTGAGCTCGAGAAGCTGATCACGTCTTGCAAGACGATCGTCGAGGCCCAGAACAAGAAAGTCGGCGAGCTGCTCGAGATCGAGCAGGGAGCCAAGCGCCTCGACCAGGTCCCCGAGGATCAACGGCGGGCTCGCCAGCGTGCTGAGAACCAACGTGACCTGACGCAATTCTTCCTCGCGGACGGCTACGTGACCCTCTCCCGGACCTATCGGGGTGACGAGGGCAAAGCCAAGCGGAAGGAGCTCTTGGATCTCGCCAAGTCGGCCTACACGATCCTGATCGACGGCGCCGACGACCGAGCTGGCACCAGCAACGACGTGCTCCGCAACATGAGCTACATCGGTTCGATCGAGGTCATGATCGACCTCGAGGACTACGACGAGGCGATCGGGCTCGCGACCGACCTGACCTACATTGACCTCTGGTACGACCCGAGCCATGTCCCCGAGTCCTACAAGCCGCAGATCGCCAAGGACCGTGACCACGTTCGGCAGATCTGTATCAACGCGCATATCTTGCTCGTGAAGGCGCTCGTCAAGACGAACAAGGGCGAAGAGGCCCTCGCCGTCGCGCTCGGAATCGATAGCAAGCCGCACGGCAAGAACTGGCGTGACCACCCCATGGGCCTCCTGCTCGTGTTCGAGCGCGCCAAGGCGCTCGCCGGGGCCGGCCAAGGTCAACGAGGCGCAGGCGAGATCTTCAAGATGCTCAAGGACGCCCAGAGGGCGGCCGACAAGGGCGACGACTCGGCCCGGCGCCGGTTCGTGGACGCCTGCAAGGTCCTCTCCGAGATTTCAGACGTGACCGGGGGCGAGGTCTACTCGCCCGAGGTCCAGTTCTACGTTGGCTACGGCTACTTCTGTCGCGGTGAGAGTGAGCTCTCGATCGCCGGCTACAAGGGCGTCCTGACCGCGGCCCGGACGCCCAAGGAGCGCGCCAAGTGGGTCCCCAAGGCCGTCCGTGAGATCGGCAACCGGCTGTTTCAGCAGGAACGCTTTCTTGAGGCGGCGCTGGCGTATCAGACCGTGTTCGTCGAGTTCCCTGACGATCCGTTCGCGGCCGACTCAGTTCGATTCGCGATCTCCGCGATCAAGCGGGCCAAGAAGCAGTTCGGTGAGAGCGGCACCCGGGGTGCCCTGGGTCAGTTCGAGAAAGAGCTGATCAACGACTCGACCGCGGCTGCGGGTCCCATGATCGCGGCGCGCTCGAAGATGTCGGAGGCCGCAGAGCACCAGAAGGCGGGTCGCTGGGTCGAGTCGGCCCAGGCCTACCTGGCCGTGCCCGCGACCTACGACAAGGACGGCAAGAGACACAACGTCAAGTTCTATCCCAACGCGATCGCGAACGCCGGCTACTGCTATTCGCAGGCCTACAAGAGGACCGAGGACAAGAAATACCTCGGTCTGGCGCGAGAGACGCTCAAGAAAGCGACCAAGGCGGGCGCCGACTACGGCGACACCGAGTCTCAGGCGCTGGCCTGCTATTACCTAGGCGAGCTCGACTATCGGCTACGCAAGGACTACGACGCGGCGCTCGAGTCGCTCAAGCCCTTCGACGGCCCGCTCTCGAACACGGGTCGCGCCGTCCGCGCGCGCTACGTGCAAGCCATGGCGCACTTCGATCGCGGTCGGGCCGACGGCGCAGAGAAGGCTGAGTACTACTTCGACAAGATCAAGGACAAGACGAGCGACGACTTCTATCCGAACTTCGCTTACCGAATGTCCTCCAAGCTCCGCATTTGGGGCGCCCGGCGCTTCGAAGAGAAGAACGATATCGCGATCTCTCGGGTCTTTCGGGCCAAGGCAGCTCGCTACGCCAAGCGCTACCTGAGGGCGAGCGGCGAGCTGAGCAAGGTCAAGTCGAGCGTCCTGTTCTATCTCTCGGACGTCTTGTTCGAGGGGGGCCTCTATGAGGACGCGTTCGAGGCATACGACTATTGCCTCAAGAACATAAAGGAGCCCCAGATCCTGAAGAGGATCGGCAAGAAGGAGACCCGGACGCTCTATCGCTTCGACGGCGCGCGGGTCAACCGCGCCTTCTGCCTCGCTATGCTCGGCCGCGCGGAGGAGGCGATCGAGGCCTTGAATGAGATCCGTCGGATCGCCTACCTCAAGGACGACCTCGGCAACATTACGGGCCGGGTCGTCATGAAGAAGCGCGGGCTGAGCGAGCGGACCTACGACATGAACGTCGAGGGTCGTCGGCGCAACGCCAAGATCTGGTTCACGAGCGCAGATCGCTACGGCACCGAGGTCAAGTTCTTCGACGTGCGACGGGCGACGGGTGACGAGCGCTTCCAAGTCGTCGAGGGCAGCGACCCCAAGGCGAACTATGAGCCCGGTGACGTGCGCTCCTTCGAGTTGTTCTACAAGCGCGACTACTTCGTGATCACCGCGCTCAACAAGGCGCTTTGGACGCGGTGGGACAAGACCAAGGACAAGGCGTTGCTCGCCAAGAAGGGCGGCTTGACCGAGATCCTCAACGACCTGCGCTACGTTCTGCGAGGCATGGATCCAGGCACCTACCAGAAGATCGTGTCCGGGAACCAGCTCGTGCCGACCAACCACTCGCTGCGTTCGTGGCATGCTGACGTCGAGTACCTGAAGCTCAAAATGGCCCGCGAGAGCTGGGGCGAGGTCCGCGGGGACATTGAAATGCTCTCCAAGCTAGGTCGCCTAAGCAAGGCGCCCCAGTCGGTCAAGGATGCGATCGCAAAGATCAAGGCAGCGGCGGAGGCCAAGAAGTAATGAGCACCAGCACTCAGTCCAAGAGGACTCATTGGGCCAGCCTTGGGACGGTCCTCCTGGCCTGCCTAATCGCGATCAGCTTCGCGGACGTCACGTCGGCGCAGGGCCGGCGCAAAGGCAAGCGAGACAAGAAGCGCGGCTCCAAGCGCTCCAAGAAGGCGCCTCGGGCCACGATCATTCTCGACCGCGGGCGCGAGCTCGAGAACGTCGAGATCCGCGAAGAGAAGTGGGCGGCCATCAAATACCGCGCCAAGGGAACTCGTCGCGTCGAGGAGGTCCGCGGGGAGAAGGTGCTTGAGATCCGCTATGTGGACGCCGATCCCGTCTACTCCTCTGGCGTGAGTCGGGTTCGGGCTGGCCTCTACAAGCGAGCCGTCGAGTCCTTCGACAAGGTCTTGGGGGCGCTTGAGGACGACAACTCATGGACCTGGTTCTATTCGACCTATTGGCGAGGGGAGGCCAAGCGCCTGTCCGGAGACGCCAAGGGAGCGGCGAGCGACCTCAAGGCGCTGACCGACAAGGATCCTGAGCACTTCCTGGCTCCGCGCGCCTTCTTCGCGCTCGGTCTGGCTCATGGTGCGCTCAAGAGCGCCAGTGAGGCTGAGGCGGCATTCACCAAGCTCGACCAGGGCTTTGGCCAAGTGTGGGCCGCGAAGGCCCAGCTCGGGCTCGGCGACGCCTACTTGATGATGGGCAAGCTCCTCGAGGCTCGCCGCGCTTACGGATTGGCTGGATCTCGCTCCCAAGGCGACCCGAACCTCAGACTTGGCGCTCAGGTCGGTGAGGCCAAGTGCATGGTCATGCGGAAGGAGTTCGACGGCGCGCTAAAGACCTTCGCCTCGATCCTTCGCCAGAAGGGGATCAGCCCTGCGGTCATGGCGGCTGCCTACGCGGGCAAGGGCGACTGCCTCCGCGCCCAGGGCGAGAGCACCAGCAACAACGAGACGCTCAAGAAAGCCCTCCTGGCCTTTCAGACCGTGGTCGTTCGCTTTGCGGGTGTTCCCGAAAGCTATCCGCGATCGCTCTTTCGCTCGGCCGAGCTCTACGCGAAACTCGGGCTGGAAAAACTCGCTGAACTTCAGCGCAAAGAACTCAGAAGCCGCTGCCCAAGCAGTCCCTGGACGGCCAAACTCCCCTAACTCGGAGAACCCCAGACTGACTTGACTGGTCTGACTTGACTGGGAGCCACGTTCGGGCACGATGCGCTTCCTTAATACACCTCGGTGGCACTCCTACGGGTCACCTCACCAACACTTGGGCTGCTTGAATTCAGGCTGCCTGCGCAAATCAACCAGGGAAGGATCTCCCTCGTGAAGACCACTCGCGTCCTCTATATCGCTCTTTTCGCCATCTTGCTTGTCGCCGTCTTTGGCGACCTGGCCTGGGCCGAAGAGGAAGCCGGCGGCAAGTCCATGACGGCGATTCAATTCGTCAAGTACGGCGGGGCGATCGGTGCTGGGATCATCCTGATGTCCGTGGTGGCCATGGGCATGTCGATCGAGCGGGCCATTGGCCTCAAGCGCGACAACGTCGTGCCTCCCGACGTGCTCGGAACCCTTGAGCAGCTCTTCGACGAGGAGGAATACGAGGAGGCGATGACGGTCTGCGAAGCGCAGCCTTGCTTCCTGACCAACGTGATCGCGGCTGGCCTCCCAAAGATCGGGACCAACTACGAGTACATCAGCGACGCCATGGCCGAGGTCGGTGACTTCGAGGCGACCAAGCTCCAGCAGTCGATCAGCTATATCAACTTCATCGTTCAGCTCAGTCCCATGGCCGGACTGTTCGGAACGGTCTACGGAATGATCGGCGCCTTCAACACGATCGCGACGAGCATCACGCCGCCGACGCCGGCCCAGCTGGCCGGTGGTATCCAGCAGGCGCTCGTGACGACCTGTATGGGAATCTTCGTGGCGATCATGTTCTCGCCTGTCTACTTCTACTACCGGAACAAGGTCCAGCGCATGATCCTCGAAGTCAGCGCGATCTCCGAGGAGCTGATGGAGCGCTTCAAGGAGTAGTCAGCAGTCGGTTTGGAACTAAGGTTCGGGAGCTAGGGTAAAGGGACTCAGGGAGCGCGAGCGTGGCACGGAAGAGAAGAACAGAGCAGGAGCCTGAGCCGAAGCCGGACCTCACGCCGATGATCGATATCGTCTTCAACCTGATCATTTTCTTCATGATCGTGTCTGAGCTTTCGAACCTGACCGTCGAGCAACTCGAGCTCCCCTACGCGAGCGAGGCAGCCGATCCCCCCAAGCCGACGGCCGACAAAATGGAGAAGGTCCTCCAAGTCAACGTCCTCCCGGACGGGCTCGTCAAGATCAACGGGGCTGGCTACTCGGACGATCCCAAGCTCAAGGGCGTGCACCCTTCGTTGAAGGAGTTCATTGAGAACGAGGCGGCGGGCTACGAGCGCGAGCCGCCGGATCCCAACAATCCCGCCCTCTCGCCGAGCAAAATGAAGGTCAACATTCGGGCCGACAAGGAGACCATGTTCAAGAACGTGCAGCAGGTCTTCGACGCGTGTCAAAAGTGCGGAGTCTACAAGACGAGCTTGGCGGCGACTAAAGAAGCTCCGGGGGCGAAGTAATGGCCAGAAAGAAGAAGAGGAGGGGCTCACGCTTCATCAGCGAGGAAGTCGAGTTGGACTTGACTCCAATGATCGACATCGTGTTCAACCTCCTGATTTTCTTCATGTGCGCGACCAAGTTCCGCACGCCCGAGGGAATGATCGAGTCCTATCTCCCTAAGGACAAAGGCCAGGCTGCCGGGACGCCTCAGATCGACCTCAACGAGGTCCGAATCAAGCTCCTCTGGTACGACGCCGACGGCCGTCCGACCAAGGCGGAGAAGGGCGGCCACGTCGTGGTCAAGGTCGGCGACCAGCGCTTCAACGACGCGGGTGACTTCGCGCAAATGCGCTACCCGTCCAAGAGCGGCGTCTGGAAGGCGCTCGGCGAGAAGCTGATGGACTTCAAGCGCGACTACAAGGGCGGCGGCGAGAAGGGTCTCCCCGTGATCATCGACGCCCGCAAGCAGGTCCCGACCAAGTACGTGATCTCGGCCCTGAACGAAGTCGTCCGGGCGGGGATCCAAGACGTGACCTTCGCGGCCCCCGAGATCGACTACTAGCGAAGAGCTGCGCCCATCCTCGGGTCCGGTCCTCGCGTTCGGGCGAGGTCGCTTGTCCCTCAGCGACAGGCGTCGGGCGGGGGTAAACCCCGCACCCTACAGATCGCACTCGGCACGGCCGAGTCGGCCTCCAGCGCTCCTCCCAGTCGGCTCGCAACACGCTTGAGTCGGGCGGGGGTAAACCCCGCACCCTACAGATCGCACTCGGCACGGCCGAGTCGGCCTCCAAGGCCCCTCCCAGTCGGCTCGCAGCAC
>JAESQQ010000490.1 GCA_016765095.1 Planctomycetota bacterium
ACGGCCCAGCCGCAAGCCGCGACGACCCGTGCGCCTGCCTCGCCCTCCCCCCGCACTTCGTCCGGGACCTCGCCCCTCGTGCCCAACGGGCCTCAGGGCGAGGCCTACCTCGGACTGGGGATCGTCGAAGCCGCAGCCGGGCGGCACGAGGAAGCCGTGCGCCTGTATAGACAAGCCGCGGCGCTCGGCAACAGCAACGCCATGCTCAACCTGGGATTCACCCTCGGCAGCGGTCGGGTCGGCCCCAAGGACCAGGTGGAGGAGGTGCGTTGGTATCGGCGCTCCGCAGCGCTCGGCAACCCGGAGGCCATGTTCAACCTAGGGATCATGTTCGAGCGAGGCAAAGGAGTCGCTCCTGACGGACCGACCGCCGTCGAGTGGTATCGCCGCGCCGCAGAGGGCGGGAGCCGCGAGGCGCTCAATGGCCTGGCAGAGATCTACATGACCGGGCGCGTGGTCCCCAAGGACCCAAAGACCGCCCGCTCCTGGTATCGAAAGGCTGCGGAGGCCGAGCACCCGAGGGCGATGTACAACCTGGCGCTGCTGCTAACGACCGGCCTCGGCGGCCACCAGGACAGCGAAGAGGGCCTCGTTTGGTACCGCCGAGCCGCCAACGCGGGAGAGCCGAACGCAATGGATACGCTTGGCACCTTCTTGGCGGCCGGCCAGCTGGGAGTGGCGAAGGACCCCAAAGAAGCAGTGCTGTGGTTTCGCCGCGCGGCTGAAGTCGGACACCCTGGCGGTCTGTTTCACTTGGGCTTGGCTCACGAGAACGGCCTCGGCGTACCGAAGAACTCCCCCGAGGCGCTCCGGCTCTATCGCCGGGCAGCCGAACTCGACAACCCGAGCGGAATGCTCGGTCTCGGACGCGCCCTCGTCAGCGGACTGGGGACAACGAAGGACCTGGAGGAAGGCGCCTCGTGGCTGCGCCGCGCCGCTCAGACCGACGAGCGACGCATCCGCGACGCTGCTCGAAGGACCCTCCAGGGACTTGCGCTAAACCGGGGAGGCGGTGGGCGGTAGGGAGCGAAGCGACGAGGAGGGACGAATCCCTCCTATCTCGCCTTCTCCTTCTCCTTCGCCTTGGGCCAGGTCACCCTCGGCTTGGCCTCTGTGCCCAGGGACTGGATCGAAGTCTTCGACGTGCCCTCTTGAGTGCGAACCCGACCTCCGTTGAGGGCCTGGATCATTTCGTCGCTCGACCACCAGACGCGACTCTCGTCGGAGTAGGTCAGGACGCGGGGGTCGAGCCGGCGACCGCTGATCTCGAGCGGCTCTTGAGAGCCGACTCGGGTCAGGTCCCGCTTGGTGGGGGACTCTTCGCGGACCGTGGCTCCGGCGACCGGAGGACCGACCGCGACCCACTTGGTGACCCCGTCCGCGACCACGTGGCGAGTCTTGAACTCGCCGCCGGCGACTTTGAGCGTCTCCTCGCCCTTCTCCGTCACTCCCCCGGAGTCAGCGCCGATCTTGATCTCGATCGTCTTGCCGGAGTCCCGCCCGATCACGGCCCGCTTCACTTTGCCGTCCGCCTTGTCGACCTCGAGGGCCTGAACGAACCCCTCGTGCTCGCTGAACTCGATCTCGAGCGTCCGAGTCGCCTCGGTCTCCGCGACGACGGCGAAGTGAGTCCAGGCCTTGCCCGCCTCGCTCTCGCGCGCGAGCTTGTACGACCAGCCGACTTTCGCCTTCGGCGTCAGGTAGCGCGACTGAGCCGTTTGCCGGAAGCCCTTGGGGAGCGACGAGTCGGGGTCCTTCGGCTTGCTCGCGCAGCCCGAGAGCAGCGCTAGGAGTGAGAACAGAACGAACACGACTCGCGACATGGGGACCCCTTCAAGCGGAGCACTCTGCGACGCCGATCTGGCGACGTCAAGCGACCTGAAGAGACGCAGTCCTGAGCCTCGTTAGCGAGGGGCGCGGCGCAGCTCAGCTCGAAGGACGACCGCGGCGCCCTCCCGGTCGACACCGACCAACTCCCCGTCGCGACGGGCGATCTCACGGGTCAGCTTCGTGGCCTCGGCCAGGATTCCCAGAGCCCCCGTCTGCTGCCGCTGGCGGAGGCCCTCGCTCACGAGCCCTAGGACCTCGAGTTCGTCTTCGTAGCTCTGGAGGCGGTTGTCAGCGAAGCGGGGCTTCAGGCCGCGCAGCGCCGAGCGTCGCGTCGAACTCCGGCCCCGTCGGGCGAAGACGTCGGTTCGGTTGGAGGTCCTCGGTCGCTTGCCGCAAGGACTCCCGGGCCGACGCTTCGTCGAGGTGCGCTCGGATCCGCTCCTCCAGCTCCTCGGCTGCGTAGCCTCGATCCCTCGCTCGATCAGCTCCTGAGAGGGGACCAAGAAGTCCGGTCCGATCCCGCTCGCGTTCACTCCGATCCTGTTGACCATGTCCGTCAGGAGCTGACGAGCGAAGGCCTCTGGCTGCGCCGAGAGGCGCGCCTCGCCCTCGATCGCGGCCAACAGGCCGCGGGTCACGCGGATTTCGTTCGAGACAGCGTCGTAGCCAATGTAGGGCGTCAGCGCGTTGGTCACGCGCAGGCCGCCGATCCCGCGGGCTCCCTCAAAGCCCTCGCCATAGGCCAGGCGAATTCCTCGGTCGAGGGCGTCTGTGGTCGCGTTCCAGTAGTTGCCGCGCGGAGTCGAAGGCGTCAGAGCCGTGTCGAATTGGCCGTGGCTCAACCGCTCCCAGGCGCTCAGGTAGTAAGTCCGCTCGACCCCCCTGCCCGAGTCGACCTGACGGCTCTGAGACGCCGGCTCGACCAGGAGTGCGTGCAGAGCCTCAGCCCGATAGCGGAGCGGATCTGGGCTGGACTTGGCGCCGGCCTCGATCGCGTCGAGCGCGCCCCGAGAGACCTGAAGGCGCATTCGCTCTGAGTCGAGCGAAGTCGGCCCAGACCCAGCGACGACCTCGACCGTGTAACCGGCCCGCTCGAGGACACCGCTCTCGGCGCGGCGCAAGATCGCGCTCAGCTCGGCGGAGGGGTGGGGAGTCCCGCTCAACCCACTAGCCTTGGGAGCGGGTGCGCCCGCCACGACCGCACTCACGAATCGGCGCGGGTCCTTGAGCGAGGCCTCGAGCGAGGCGAAGTGCGCTCCCCGACCGATCTCCAGATCCCAGTAGCGAGCCTTGCCTGCGACCTCGGGGCCGGCGTAGAGCGCCTCGATCGCCGCCTCTGCCAGAAAGGGCCGAAGGGCAGACTGGCTCAACGCGGCGCGCCGCTTGGCGGAGAGGCCCTTGGTCTGACGCTTGATCTCTTCAACCAGCGCGCTCGGAACGACGATTCGATTGCGATCCGCGTCATAGCGCGCCCGGAGCGAGGTGCTCTTGGCGACCTCCAACTGGAGAGCGGCGACCTTGACCACCGTCGCGTCGAGCGCGCGCTGGGTCACGAGGGGGGTCTTGTAGTCGTAGACGCTGCGGAGCCCTCCCGTCTCAGCGAAGTAGAGGAAGTCGGCGGCCATGTAAGCCGCGCGCCTCTGGA
Source organism: Planctomycetota bacterium (assembly GCA_016765095.1). Taxonomy (GTDB): domain Bacteria; phylum Planctomycetota; class J058; order J058; family J058; genus NORP233. The sequence goes on from JAESQQ010000490.1 coordinate 3,476, forward strand.
GTGAGCGCTGGGTCGTCGCGAAGGCCTCTTGAACGAAGGCCTCTTGGGCGATTGCTGGGCACGCGGCGAAGAAGAGCGCGCTCAGCGCAAACCCAATTCGAACTCGACTCATGGGATCTCCCTCTTCCACCTTTCTCTTGGGCTTCCGAGAGGGCCCTGTTACGGGTAGCGAGAACCGAGTCGCGTTCCGGCTCTAAGTCGTTGGCTTGCAGCGAACCAACGCCGCGAGCCGCGGATCGCTCCGCGGCTCGGACGTGACGTTTAGGGGTTGAGAGGTTTAGTTCACCGGCCGCATGTAGTTCCCGTGGGCCCAGCCCTTTCGGCTGTCGAACTGGAGGCGACGCCAGCTGCCGGAGCTGCTGTCTTGGGTATAGCGCTGTCCGCTCGAGACGCTCCCGAGGCGTTGGTAGTTCGTCGAGGCCCCCGTGCGGACGTTGAGGCTCGAGGCGGTGATCTGCTGGACGGTCGCGCTGGCGGCCTTGAGGTAGCCTGAGTGAACCCATGCCTTGCGGCCGGCGTAGAAGATCTCGCGCCAATCGCCGTTGCGGGCGCCGGTCCCGACGAACTTGGCCCCGCGGCTGACCGCGCCCAGCTTGGTGCCCCAGGCGGCCGAGCGGACGTTGAGGCTGCTGGCCGTGACCTCGTAGGTGTTCCCGATCGGAGCCGGAGCCGGTGCCGGGGCCGGGGCCGGAGCCG
>JAESQQ010000491.1 GCA_016765095.1 Planctomycetota bacterium
GCTCGGCATGTCGCGCGAGGAGATCGTGGCCGCCAAGCAGGCCGCGAGCGGGACGACCGCGCCGCGCTGGCGAGAGCGGCTGACCCTGGCGCTCGAGCGCAAGACCGAGGCGAGGCTGATAGGGGTGTTGGGTGCCTTGCTGCGCGAGGAGCCCGCCACGGTGCCGGCTCCCGAGTTGGCACAGGTCCTCGACGACGCCCTTCGCCAGCTCGTGGCGGTGCACCAGGAGAAAGTCCACGAACTCCCTCGGCTCGAGCGCTTGATCGATTTCGACCACAAGCTCACCTATGAAGTCGACCGCCGTCGTCGCGGTTGGCGCTCGCTCTTTCAAGCCGCCAATCGGGTTCGGGTGTTGTCCGACGACGTGCCAAACGTCTTGTTTCGATATCGCCACGGGGTGGCCATGGGCTCCATGGGTCGGAGCGCGGAGCGCCGGCGCATGTTCCAGCGCCTCCTCAAGGGGTATCCCGAGAGTCAGCTGGGTCACCTCTGGGCTTGGAAACGGGCGCAGCACCGGTCTCGAGGGGTGGAGGGCTTCGAGGAGCAGCTGAGTCGGTTCGAGGAGATCCGAACCCGCTCGATCGAGGACGCGGCCTCGCGCTACTTCGTGCAGGCCCTGGCCGATCTGACCCGAGACCACGCCGCCGCAGATCCTGAACTGGCCCAGCGCTTGGAGGCGAGCGCGCTCAGCTTGGCGAAGTGGGTCGAGGCCAACGACCCGGATGATCTCGATTCGCTGGTGAGCTGCTGGAGGTTCGCCGAGCGGCTGGACCCCGAGGTTCCCTCGGCGCAGACCGCTCCTCGCTTGGCCCGGCTCCGCCGGGAGGCTCAGGCCGAGGGCTCTCGTGCCCGCCACCTGCTCGGGATCTATCTCCTGCGGGGGGTCAAGGATCGCTGGAGGCTGTCAGACCCGAACGTGGCGTTAGTGGCCGGCGTCGAGGCGCTGCGCCTGTTCGAGGAGAATCCGCCCAACCCCCTCGCGGAGCCCGACCGAGTTGGCTCTCAAGTTCGTTGTGCAGCGTTTGTGGCCAACGTCCTCCGGGAGTTGGATCGAGACGAGGAGGCCTGGCAGATTCTCCAGCCGACTCGGCACCTCCACAAAGACGCTATGCGCGTGGCCCAGCACTCACGATTCACGATCCACCGGGTCTTGGCGAGCAGGGAGCTGACCGAGGGGTTGGCCCGGAGCGCGTTTGGCTCGGGGAGGCGGCCCGAAGGTCTCTCGATCCTCGCGGCAGCGATTCAGCTAACTCAGGGGATTGCCGCAGGGGACCACTACGTGGCCATTCGGCGCCAGCTCGAACTCGAATACGCGGCGAAGCACGCCAAGAAGGCTGGCGGCGACGACGACGATAGCGATGGTGACGACGAGGGCGAGGGCGACGACGAGGGCGAGGGCGACGGCGACGACAGCGACGACAGCGATAGCGACGAGGATCCTGCCGAGAGGGAGCCTTCTAAGAGCTCGGAGGGCGAGAAGCCTTCCAAGGGCTCAGGGGGATAGGCTCTTAGAGCAGCGCGTCATGAGGTCCCTGGTGGGGAGGGTCGTCGGTTAGATTGTGCGCCTTCGTGAGCGTGTTCCTCCTCCCTACTCTTGAGCCTGTGATCAACCGCGTCCTTGACGCGTTGGGGGGGGCCAAGTTCAAGCTCGACGTCGAGGTCCAGAACCGCAAGATCGATCGTCTCTACACGATGGCGAAGCGTGATCAGTGGAACCTCGACGACAACCGTGAGCACTTCTTCCCTCCTGATCGCGGCGGGATCGACCTCAACGAGTGGCTGGGGGTCGACGACGACGTGCGAATCGCTGCGGCCCGTTGCTTCAGCTCCTTCTATTACGGGGAGCACGGGGCGAAGGTGATCTCGGCCCAGCTGGTTAATCTGATGCCGACCAACGAGTCGAGCAAGTTCATGGCGACTCAGGTCATGGACGAGGCGCGCCACGTCGAGGTCTTTGAGGGGATCCTGGGGTTCATAGACCGGATCCACCCCATGAATCCCTTCTTGAACGCCTTCCTGGGCGATATCTCGCGGGTTCGGCACACGGGCTCGAAGTTGATCGGCATGAACCTCCTCGTGGAGGGGTTGGCCCTGAGTTCGTTCCGCATGATCCTGCGCGAAATGCGCGCGGGGGCGAACGTGAGCCCTCGTGGCTACCGAGCGATCGGTGAGCCGATCGAGTCGATCATTCGCGACGAGTCTCGCCACGTTGGGTTTGGCGTCGTGATCCTGCCCGAGCTCCTTCACAAGATCCCCCGCCGGATCAAAGCCGAAATGCGGATTCGCCAACTGGCTTGGCTAGGCCTCCTCTACGGCTCGGTGAAGTATCACCAAGAGGACCAAGAGAAAATGGGCCTCGACTACGTCCAGCTCCTCTCGGACGTGATTGACGATCACGAGAAGCGGATCCAAGACTGCGGCGGCGACGCGCTGGTCAGCACCGAGCGCATGAAGTCGCTGGTCCCGACCATGGACCGGATCGTGGACCGATTCCGCCGCAAAGAGCGCTGAGACGTTTCGGGGGCTGCGCCCCCAAGGCCGTCGACTGTCTTGGGTGGGACGACGTTGAGACGAGTGCCCGATTTTCTGCGAGGCGCCCGCCTCGCAGAAGATCGGGCTCCGTCCTGACCTTAAGCGGCCTGGGGTCTCCAGCCAGCCCCGCGGCCACCAGATCGCGTAAGCTCCCTCTGTCAAAGGTCTGACGAGGAGTCGCTCTGTCGAACTCGCATTCAAGAGCGGGGTCCCCGTGAGCGGACGGTTGGCGAGGCGACGCCCCGCGGGGTTGAGGCGTGACTCGGTGGTCTTCGGCCTCGTTCTCCTGTTTGGACTGGGTTCCCTCCTCGCGCAGCCGATCTGGCTCGCCTGTGACGCTGCGCTTGCAGTTGCTGCCCGCGCTGACGAGACCCTTGACGAGTTAGGCGTCGCGCTCGACCCTTGGGGCTCGCCGATCCTAGATCCTGCCCGCCCTGGGCCCTCCGAGGGGAGGCCAGCCTCTCTCCAGAGCGTGCTGAGCCAGCGGATCACAGAACAAACCAAGCCGAAGGCCGCTCACGTTCACCTGGCAAAGGTCTGCGCTCGTCTGGCGGAGGAGCGAAGGTCGAGAGACCCGACGAGCGCCGGGCTCTTGGATGTCGCTGGGGCTGTGGCGCGAGCCAACGCGGAGGACGCTCCGGAAGTCCTGAAGTTCCCTCGCAGAGGCCCCTATCCCTATCGCTTCGCGTCCAACGCAATGGGCTACTACTACACCCAGCTGAGCGCCTACTCACTCGGCCCCAATCAGCGTGACGAGCTGGGGTTTGGAGACGACGTTCTCTGCGAGAGGTCCGCCCTCATGTCGGACCGCCTCAAGCTCCTGCGGAGCTGGGCTTGGCTGTTGCCGCTGACCGTGGCCCTCGTGCTTCTCGGGACCCAGCTTCTCTGTTTTATCGTGCCAGTGGCTCGCTCCGCCCCGCGTGAGGTCGGCTTCGCTCTCGCCGGCGGCCTCTTGGCCGCCGGCGCGACTTGGGCGCTATTGGACGAGGCCACGGTCGGGAATCCCAGCTGGCGGACCTTGCACCAGGCGCTTGGCCTCAGGGGAGACGCCTGGGAGGGGTTGGGCCGGGGGCCCAAGGACGGCGTCGCGCTTCTGGGGGGGGGCCTCGCCGCGCTCACGGGGCTCCTGTTGCGGCTGCCTCACCTCATGGATCAGGGGAGGGTCCTGACTCGCCAGGATGCGGAGCGGGAGGTCGCGCGCCTGGAGCAAGCCTTAGGCTACGGCGATCCTCAAGTGGCGAAGGCCCTCGAGTGGGTCGCCGAGTTGGCCCGCGGGGACGGAGACACCAAGGCTTCGGAAGTGGCGCTCGCGCGTGCAGAGAGAATCCGAGCGGCTGCCAGGAGTGAACTCCCGCCCGAGGGTCCCTAGCCGGGAGGCTTACGTCGCGCTATCGATCGGGTGCCCTGCGAGGTACCTGCCTCGAGAGATGGGGTAGCTAACCCCTTCGGGCCCCCAAATGTCACGGGACGAACTTGTAGCCGATCCCTCGCGCGGTGACGAAGTGCTTGGGGTTGGTGGCGTCGGGCTCGAGCTTCTGACGGAGCTTGGTTACGAAGTTATCGATCGTGCGGGCGGTGCCGTAGTAGTCGAAGCCCCAGACTTTGTTGAGGATCTGGCGGCGATCGATCACTTCGTTGGGGTGGCGGACGAAGAACCCGAGGAGGTCGAACTCGCGCGGGGAGAGCTCGAGGTGTCGGCCGCGGCAAGTGATCGTGCGAGCCGTGAAGTCGATCTCGACCTCGCCGAATGAGAACGTCTCGAGTTCTTTCTCGTAGCGCTTCTTGCGCCGGAGGACCGCGTGGATCCTCGCGATCAACTCACGGATCGAGAAGGGCTTCGAAATGTAGTCGTCGGCGCCGAGGTCGAGGCCCATGATCTTGTCGATCTCTTGGTCCTTGGCCGACAGGATAATGATCGGGATATCGACTTCGTTCCGTTTGAGTGTCTTGCAGACTTCGAACCCCGAGAGGTTGGGCAGCATGATGTCGAGCAGGATCAAGTCGGGCGACTTCTCGAGCGCGACTTCAAGGCCGAGGTCGCCGCGGTTTGCGGTCAAGACTTCGAACCCCTCGTAACGGAGGTTCTTTTGCAGACCGAGCGAAATGGCCGGGTCGTCTTCGACAACTAGGATTGTCTCCACACGTGTCCTTGACCCTGCGGGTCGCTTGCCAGTGGCGGAAGGGGCGTGCTTGAGGATAGCCATGATGTGCAGCCTCTGCAGGAGAGGTCACCGCCGCGTCATGGCTTAGTCCCCGCAAGGTAGACACCTGTGGTGGCTGGTGGGGAAACAGAGGACTATCGGCCCTTGAGCGAATTCGGCTACTTAGAGGTGTTGGCGGGGTCTCAGGTAGGTCTTGGGCGCCGCCCGCGAGAGGCAAGCCGCCCGCCAAGGCCGAGGTAGCCCTCTTAGCCGTCTCGCTGGAGGCGCGACAAGATCAGGTCGTGGATCTCGGTCGCGGCAAAGCGCTCGCGCTCGGCTGACTTGGGTCCGATCAAGACTGCGCCGTGTTCGGGTGAGCTCGGCGCTCGTCCGTGGCTGCCCTTGACCAAGCTCGCGTCGAGGGGGATCACGTCCATTAGGTAGCGGAACCCGAGCAGCTTGCGGGCGAGGCTCCAGGCGATTTTCCCCTTCGCGAGGGGCTTCCTGGGGTCCAAGAAGAGCTCGCAGGGGTCGTAGCCTGGCTTCTTGTGGATTTCGACGGTCCGCGCGAAGTCTGGAGCGAGGCGATCGTCGAGCCAGTAGTAGTAGGTGAACCAGTGGCCGGGGGCCGCGATCGCGATCAGCTCACCTGAGCGAGGGTGGTCGAGTCCGATCTCGGCTTTGTTCTCGGCGTCGTAGACCCGATCGACGCCGTCGAGGGCCTCGAGGAGGGCCTTGACCGCGTTCACGTCCTTGGAGTCATGGACGTAGACGTGGGCCAGTTGGTGGTCGGCGACGGCGAAGGCGCGGCAGGCGGCGGGCTCAAGCAGCTCCCAGGCGTCGAGGTTCAGCCAGGGGCGGAGGTAGCCCCCCTCCCGGAGGGCGCGGTTGATATGGATCGGGGAGTCGACCGGCTCGATCCCGTATTCCGACAGGACAAGGAGCTCGGCGCCTTGGGCGTCTGCGGCCTCTGCGAGGTGGCCGACTTGTGCGTCCACCTCGCGCAGCGAGCGGCGGCTCTCGGGGTGATCGGGCCCATAGCGCTGGTGGTCGTAGTCGAGGTGCGGGAGGTAGACCAGTGTCAGGGAGGGACTTTTGGCGTGAATGACCTCGGCCGCCGCGGAGGTGATCCAGCGCGAGGACTCGATCGAAGTCGCGGGGCCCCAGAACTTGAAGAGAGGGAAGGGGCCGAGCTTGTCGTTCAGTTCGCAGCGGAGCTCAGGGGGCTCGGTGTAAATGTCGGGCACCTTGCGGCCGTCGGCGAGGTAGGCCGGGCGGGGTGTGACTGACCAGTCCACCTCGGCGAACATGTTGAACCACCAGAAGAGCTTGGCGCAGGTAAACGAGGGGTCGAGGGCTTTGGCGGCGTGCCAGACCTTGGGGCCCTGGACAAGCGCGTTGCTCTGGCGCCAGAGGTTGACCTCGCCTCGATCGCGCCAGTACCAGCCGTTGCCCACGATCCCGTGCTCGCTCGGCAGCTTGCCGGTCAGGTAGGTCGACTGGACAGAGCAGGTCACCGCCGGCATTACAGGGTCTATGGGCGCCGCGAAGCCCTCTGCGGCCAGCTTCGCCAGCCATGGCGTGTCCTCGCCGATCTGACGGCGGCTGAGGCCGACCACGAGGGCCACGACGAGGGGGCGCACGGTCTCTCCCATCCGGAGCCAGGGGCCCCACAAGCGCATGTGACAGTGTCGCATGCGCTTGTGGGGAACGGGGTTAGGTGCAAAATGGAAGATTGATGTTGACAGTGTTAACTGACAGTGTCACTATCCTTTCCGTGAAGCAGTCGTGGAACCTGGATCAGCTCGGACGCCTTGTGGCGAAGGCCCTCTCAGAGGGCTATCAGCCAGCGTTGAGCGGCCGAGTTCGGGCAGTCCCGGACCGGCGGACGATCCGCTACTACACGACTCTTGGGTTGGTGGATCGACCGAGTGAGCTTCGCGGGCGAACGGCCTACTACGGCCGTCGCCACCTGCTCCAGTTGGTCGCGATCAAGCGGCTTCAGGGAGAGGGGTTCAGTCTTCGCGAGGTGCAACAGCGCCTCGCGGGTCTGGACGACCGCTCTCTGGGCACGATCGCGGCGATCTCGGAGCAGGCGACGCTCGCCTCGGTCGAGGCGGAGGGTGGTGCCTCCGCCACGTTGACGTCTGGCCCTGAAATGGGTCGGGCGTCCGAGCCGGTGGAAGGGCGGGCGGCCTTTTGGGCCGCTCGTCCGCCGGTGGCGGCACCTGCGTCCCTCGTGACGCAGGGGTCGAGCGTGGAGCCTCTGAGGGCCCTGGGACTGGCGACCGGCGTGAGCCTGGTCGTTCCCGGGGGTCCGCAACTGCAACCAGCAGACATCGCAGCCTTGGCGCGAGCGGCGGAGCCGCTCTTGTCCGAGCTGAGTCGATTGGGAATCCTCCAAGACGGAGGCAATGGTGGGCCTGAGGGCCCGAACAGGAGCGCGGAATGACTTCCATTACTTTGCTTAGCGCCGACGAGCTCGTGCGCGCATTTCCCCCGCAAGACGAGGCGGGCTTTGGGACGCTCAAGACGGCGCAGGGAAACCTACCTCTCAAGCTCCTCGACATAAACGCACGCGTGACCGGTCTCGTGGCCGAGACGCGGGTCCGTCAGACTTTCGTAAACACGAGCAAGGTCCCCCTCGAGGCGACCTATATTTTCCCCCTCCCCGGCCGGGCGGCGGTCAGTCGATTCCGCTTCGAGATCGGTGAGCGCGTGATCGAGGGCGAGCTCCAAGAGCGGGGCGAAGCTCGTCGCGTCTATCAAGAGGCGATCAGCCAAGGGCACCGGGCCGCGATCACCGAGGAGGAGCGGCCGGGCGTGTTCACAATGCGCGTCGGCAACTTAATGCCCGGCGACGAGGTCACGGTGCACCTGACTCTGAGCGGCGCTCTGGCGCTGGTCGAGGGCGAGGCGACCTACCGATTCCCGCTCGTGGTCGCGCCCCGCTATATCCCAGGCTCCGCGCTCCCCGGCGCCAGCGTTGGCGCTGGCGTGAGCCTCGACACCAACGCGGTCCCTGACGCGTCGCGGATCTCTCCTCCCGTCCTCCTGCCCGGCTTCCCCAACCCTGTTCAACTCGGGATCTCGGTTGAGATCGACGAGACGCTTCCGCTCCGCTCCCTCCGCTCCAGCCTTCACGCGGTCCTGCTCGAGCAGGACGGGCCCCGCAAGTGCATTCGGATCCAGCCTGGCGAGCGGCTGAACCGCGACTTCGTGCTCCGGTTCGGCCTCGCGAGCGCGGAGATCCAGAGCCAGGCTCAGACGCACTTCGAGGAAGGCCAAGAGGAGGGCACGTTCCAACTCGTGCTCGTTCCGCCGCACCTCGACGGGCGCCAGGCGCCTCGTGACGTGGCGTTCGTGATCGATCGCTCGGGCAGCATGGGGGGCTGGAAAATGGTCGCCGCGCGACGAGCATGCGCGCGGCTCCTCGACGGGCTCTCCGACCAGGATCGGTTCTCGGTCTTGGCCTTCGACTCGACGGTTGAGCGCCCGCCGACTCTGCCTCAGGGCATGATCGAGGCGACCGATCGCAACCGGTTCCGCGCGATCGAGTATCTCTCGGGGGTCGAGGCCCGCGGGGGGACAGAAATGGCCGGTCCGATCGACGCCGCGCTGACCGATCTCCTCCAGGGAGAAGCGCCCAATCGCGATCGCGTCTTGATCCTGATCACCGACGGGCAAGTCGGCAACGAGGACCAGCTGATCCGGACCCACGGCGCTCGGCTTGGCCAAGTTCGCTGCTTCACGCTCGGGATCGACCGCGCCGTGAACGAGGCCTTCCTCGAGCGCTTGGCCGAGGTCGGTCGCGGCGCCTGCGAGGTCGTCGAGACCGAGGACCGACTCGACGAGGTCATGGACGGGATTCAGCGCCGAATCGGAACGCCGGTCCTGACCGGGCTCCGCCTCGAGGGCGCGGACGGGCTCGAGATCGTCCCGGGCAGCGTGACTCCCGAGCGCATGCCCGACTTGTTCGCCGGAATGCCGATTCGGATCCAGGGCCGCTGCCGCGGACAAGGGTCGCTCCGGCTGAGGGCCGCGCCCGCCGAGGGAGGCGCCTGGATCTCGAAGGTCGAGGCCGTGGCCGTCGACAACGCAGCGCTGACGCGGGTTTGGGCGCGGGCTCGGGTCCGCACATTGGAGGATCGCTACGCTATCGAGGGCGGTGACTTGGCCCGTGAGATCGTGGCGCTCTCGCTTCGACACAGCGTCCTGTGCCGCTTCACGAGCTTCGTCGCTGTCGACCGGAGCACGGTCGTCAACGAGGGTGGAGAGGTCCACAAGGTGACCCAAGCCGTCGAGCAACCAGAGGGCTGGGACGCAGCCGCGACCTCTGCTTTTGGGGCCATGGCGCCTCAAGCCAAGCTCTCGGAGAGGTCGCAGCGGGGACGCATGTCTCGCATGTCTTCTCCGAGTGGGTTCGCGCCGCCTCCGCCTCCTAGCTCGGCGCCCATGTCCCCTGCGCCCATGTCTCCTGCGCCCATGTCTCCTGCGCCCATGTCTCCTGCGCCCATGTCTCCTCAGGCCTTTGGGGGTGGCGGGGACCCGTTCTCGGCTCCGGATTCCCCGGGAGATTCGCCCTTCGGCGCGGCAGATCCCTTCGCGGCAGCAGCTTCCTTTGGGGCCGGCGGAGGGGGAGACGCCTTCGCGGCGAGCACGACTGCCTTTGAGGACGACGGCTTCTCGTCCGAGGGGGACGAGCTTGGCTCGGGCAGCTTCGACACGGAGGATCTCTTCGACTCGCCCGACTTGGGGTTGGCGGAGCCCTTCGAGTCGGAGTCCTTCAACGCCCCCAAGGGGGCAGCTCCGGCGGATCCCTTCGTGGAGGAGAGGAGCAGCAAGCGCGAAGCGATCGGTCCCGATCTCCGACAAGAGCTGGAGTCCCTCAAGGCTCGCTTCGAGGCTGGCTCGTTGGACTGGCAGGCCACGCTTCGCGAGGTCCGCAGGCTCCTGGATCGCATGCAGCGGGCTGGCGCCGACGAGGCGCTCTTGTTCGAGCTCCGCGCCCTGCGGGAGGTCCTGACCCAGGGGCTCGTCGGCGGGCACCCTGCGGACGCCGCGAGCCTCACGAAAAAGGCGCTGACGGCCTTGGCTGCCTGCTTGGGCAAGCTCCCGGTCGGCCGCGGCGAGAGCTTCTGGTTCTAGCCGGCTCAGGCCCGCCAGGCGCGGGCTGAGCCACCCAACACAGAGCTCGGTTCGCCGGGCAATCGCTCACAGCTCCTCTCCTACTTCGCCTCGGGTGGGGAGCAGTGGTCCGGGGATTTTCGGCGGAGATGGTCTCTGCCACCCCGGGTCGGGCTCGGAGTTTGTGCTCTGGTCCCAAAGGGTTGAGTTCTCGCAGGGCGCGCTTCGGCGTGTCCTGCGAGTGCTTTTTGGTTTGGGGGAGGTGAATTCGCCGTTGACACACGCTCAACGCGCGCGGCACCAAAGAGCCACGTTCTCGGCCTCCCGTCCTTTCGTGCTCGTGCTCGTGCTCGTAAGGCTGCAGCGCAGGCCGCTGGAAATGGCGGGCGTAGGTCACGCCACGACAAGCGGCGGGCGGGGGTAAACCCCGCACCCTACAGATCGCAC
>JAESQQ010000492.1 GCA_016765095.1 Planctomycetota bacterium
GCCGAGGGGGTCCGCCCCGGGGGGCCAGAGTGCAGGATTCGCCCACCTTCGGGGCCGGCGCCAGGGCCGAGCGAGACGAGGTGATCCGCGTGGCGAACCATGTCGGGGTCGTGCTCGACGACCAGGAGCGTGTTTCCGAGCGCGCGCAGCTCGTCGAGGACCTCGCGCATGCCCGCCTGCCCCTCGGGGTGGAGGCCGAGTGTCGGCTCGTCGAGCGCGATCAGGAGGCCGGAGAGCCCCGCGTTGAGCTGGGCCGCGAGGCGAAGTCGCTGGGCCTCGCCGCCCGAGAGGGTCGTGCTCTCCCGAGCCAGGCTGAGGTGACCAAGCCCGAGCGAGACGAGGCGCGAGAGGCGCGCCGAGATCCCCGGGGCGAGCGCGCTCCAGACCGGAGAGGAGGGCAAGGCTTCGAGCGCGGACCCAAGCAGCGCCGTCCGTAAGTCCAGCAATTCGGGGAGCCTGTGCCCGCCAAGCAGCGCCTCGCGGCCTGGCCTCGCGAGGCGCGACCCCTGGCAGCCGGAGCAAGGGACCGAGCGCACGTAGCGGAGCACGTTGTCGTTTCGATTCCGGAGCAGCGTCTCGCGGAGGACGGGGATCAAGCCGCGGTAGTAGCCCTCCTCTCGGGGACGAGCCGTGATCCCCTCCCACTTCATGCGCGACTCGAGGCTGTGCTTTCCAAACGGGACCTTGAGGGCCTTGGTCCCGAAGAGCACGACCTCGCGCTGAGCGTCCTCAAGGTCCTCCCAGGGGGTGTGCACCGAGAACCCGTGGGCCTGGCAGATCCGCTCCAACACCTCGAGCGTGACCTGGCTGTAGACCGTGTAGCCGTTCTTGAGCGTCGGACGGAGCGCGCCCTCCCGAATGCTCTTGGTCGGATCCGCGACCAAGAGCTCGGGATCGACGAGGTCCTCCACGCCCAGACCTTGGCAAGCCGCGCAGGCGCCGTCGGGGTGATTGAAGCTGAACGAGCCCAGGCTCAAGGGCTCCCCGTGAGGGTCCTCGGCCCGGCGAGCGAAGAGCACACGCAGCGGCCCCAAGAGCCCGCACCGCGTCCCGACCGTCGAGCGCGAGTTGGCGCTGATCGCACGTCGCCCGACGGAGATCGTGGCCGGGAGGCCGCTCAGCGAAACGAGGGGCGCCCGCCCCAGCTTGCCGAGGAAATGGCGCGCGCGCGCCGAGAGCGAGCCGAGGAAGCGCCGCTGGCCCTCGCGCACCAGGGTATCGAACACGAGCGTCGTCTTGCCGGACCCAGACGGGCCCGTGACCGCGATCCAGCGCCCGCTGGGGAGCGTCAGGTCGACGTCCTTGAGGTTGTGCTCGCTCGCGCCGCTGAGGCTGAGGTCCATGGCTCCCTGAGGTCCCGGAGTCTCGGCCCGGTCCTGGCGGGCCAGGATACGAGGCCGGCCCTCGTCTGGTCTGGGGAAGGGTCGAGGGGAGAAAACGCGCTAGCGAACGCGGCGAGGCTTGGGCTTGGCCCGCGGGAAGAACGAGCCAACGCTCCGCCCCGCTCGCTCCTCGCCGAGCTCGAGGAGCTCGCCGGGCGAAAGGTCGAACAGCTCGAGAGGAATCGACCTCGCGCTCAACTCCTTGTTCGTCAGCACGGCTAGGACCCCCGCCGAGATCCAGCGGAGCGCGAGCGGGGACCCCTCGTCGGGCGGGAGGAGCGCCTGAAGTCGGCGTTCACGCCCGCTCCAAACGGCGATCCCCGAGCCAGTGCCGGCGCCTACGAGATACGCGCTGTCTGGGGTCCACGCCAGCGGAGTGGCGGTCGCGACCTCCGGTCGGGGGGTCGCGATTTCCCCTTGCATCCCCTCCAGCGTGACTTTGCCCTCCGAGCTGACACGCCAACATTGCAAGAGTCCGAACTGGTCACTGGAGACGAGGCGGCTCCCGTCCGGAGACCACGAGAATCCGGTCAGCCCGCCCCGGTGACCAGTCAGCTGCGACGAGCGCCCCGTCTTGAGGTTCAGCACAGCTCCTTGCGCCACGCGAGGCCACTCTGACTTCTTGTCTACAGGGTCCCCGTCGCCGCCGAGCGCTAAGAGAGCGCCGTCGGGCGACCAAGCAGCCGCGGCGATCGAGTGCCCGCGTTCGACGGTCCGGACCCGACCAAAGCGACCCTTGAGCGGGTCGAAGGGGATCAGGGTCAGACCCGAGGCCAGGCCGGCGAAGCCTCCGCGAGAGCTCGAGAACATGAGGGTTGTCCCTGCGGGGGACCAGGCCGGTTGCACGTGAATCCTCATGTCGTTGCCGGGGCAGCGGAGGGGTCCTCGCTCCCCGCTAGGGTCCCAGAGGAGGAGGCCGTCCTCGGGCGACGCAGACCCGCTCGCGATCCAAGCTCCGCTGGGCGACCAAGCGAACCAGCGGGTCGCGTGCTCTCCGTCCGTGAGGCGCGCCACGCGGCTGTCTGTGCGCAAGTCCCAGACCTCGATCGGGCGGGGGCGCTTCCCGTTGAACCAGGGAGCGGCTGCCAGATAGCGACCGTCGCGAGAGAACTTCAGCTGGTTGAGTTCGGGCGTGTCGCCGAGGTGACGTGTAGGCCCCACGAGCGGCGTGAGGAGGATCCCCCCGCTCTTGAGAACCTGGGCAGCCAAGCCGCCGTCGGGGCTCAAGGCGAGAACTCGAGAGTCGCCAAGGGCTCGCACGACGAGGCCGGGAGAGCCCACAGCAGCGATCGCCTGCAGCGCCCGCCCGCGCGCGGAGAGCCGATCGAAGGAGTCTTCCTGGCGAAGGCTGGCGCCTGCCCAGATCACCGCCGCCTCCTCCCAGGCGCCCCGCTCCTCTGCTGCCCAGGCAGCCGAGCGCATTTGTTCGGCCGCGTACGACTCGCTCGTGCCCACGCCGGGCGAGGGCAGGCTGCCCCAGTCCCGCTCCAAGCCCCGGCTAGGCGCGGGCGTGAGCGGTGGGCCGAGAGTTCGGTCCCTGGCGACCAGCCCACCCCACACCCCGAGCGCTCCTATCACGACGACTGCGAACAGCGCGAGCCCCCGCAAACGCGGCGAGATTCCGCCAACAGCAGCGGAGGCTGGAGGCGAGTCGAGAGTGGTCTCGGCGTGCATCGCCTCCGCCGAAATCGGCGCCGCCCCGACGGATCCGCGCCCCGACTCGCGGAGCTGAGGGAGCGGCGTGGTCAGGCCCGCAGCGCCGGGTGGACCCTCGATCGTGGTCTCGCCCTCGGCGGAGGTCAAGTCCGCGAAGCTCAGCTCGCTCAGCGCGTCGACCATAGCCTCAGCGCTCGGCCAGCGATCGGCGGGCGCCTTGGCCAGCGCGCGGCGAACCACGCCCTCGAGGCCAGCGGGCAATCCGTGAGGAGCCCGCAGCGGCGGGACCGGGGCTTCGCAGTGGGCCCGAAGGACGGCCAGGGGGCGCTCAGCGCGGAAGGGGGGAGCCCCCGAGACGAGCTCGAACAGGAGCACGCCGACGGCGTAGAGATCGGTCCGCGCCTCGCTCGGGTTCCCCTCGGCTTGTTCAGGCGCCATGTATTCGGGCGTGCCGAGCACGGTTCCGGTTCGAGTCAGCCCGCTGCTCTCGAGGGCTCGAGCGAGCCCGAAGTCGGCGAGGCGCGCGCGGCCCGCGGAGTTCATGAGGACGTTTGGCGGCTTGACGTCGCGGTGGATCACGCCCCGGGCGTGGGCGTAGCTCAGCGCCGCGAGCACCTCCTTGGCGATCCCGACCGCCTCCTCGGCGGAGAGCGCGCCGCGAGTCCGCAGGACCTGGCGGAGGTCCTGTCCCTCGACGAGCTCCATCGCGTAGTAGGCTTGTCCCTCGGAGACCTCGAGCCCGCTCCGGAGGCCGACGATCCCTGGGTGGTCGAGCCCCGCCAAGAGCCGGCCCTCGCGCTCGAAGCGCTCGAGCAGCGAGGGGTCCTGACCGGCGCCCTTGAGGACCTTGAGCGCGACGACCTCGCCGCTGCGCTCGTCCCGAGCGCGAAACACAGCGCCCATTCCGCCCTGCCCCAGCCGCCCCAAGAGCACGAAGGGCCCCAGGCGCTCCTCGCCCAACTCGCCCAACTCGGTGCTCAGGGGGTCGTTCGCAGACACGCGCCCACGATACGGGCTCGAAGTCCTGCTCGCTTGAACGGGAGTTCACGATCACAAGCGGTCGGGGATCCGTTTTGCGCCGCGGCTAAGACCCGTTCGTCGACACCCAAGCTCGTCCCTAGTAAAGCGGAGCACGATTCTGAGCGAGGTCGCCGTCCTGGCGGAAGGGTGTCGTAAGGTCGCCCTCGTGGGCGACCTCTCAGAATCGTAGCCTCCGGTTTAGGCGACGTGCCGGGGCCCGAGCTGAGCCGAGCGCGCGAAGAAGGCCGCTCGCGCGATCTCGCGGTCGTCGCACGGGATAACGCGCGAGCCGATTCGCTGAGTCAGCTCGTGCCCCTTGCCCGCGATCAAGATCATGTCGTCCGGCGACGATTCTCTGATCGCGAATCGAATCGCGGCCCGTCGGTCGAGTTCGATCTCGAGCCGCGCTCCCTGGGGTCCAGAACCGGCCACGACCTCAGCCGCGATCTGTGCTGGGTCCTCGCCGCGTGGGTTGTCGCTGGTCAAGATCGCGCGGTCCGCCTGCTCAAGGACCGCCCTCCCCATGGGGCCCCGCTTGCCTGGATCTCGCTCGCCCCCGCAGCCAAACACGACCCACAGCCGCCCCTTGACCAAGGGCCGCAGGGTCTTCAAGACGCGCTCGAGGGCGTCGGGGGTGTGGGCGTAGTCCACGAGAACCGCGGGCCCGACGCCGTAGGGCGTGACTCGCTCGAAGCGGCCCGGGACGCCTTGGTTGGCCTCCAGCGCGGCCGCGATCGCGTGGGCCGAGACCCCGAGCGCATAGGCCGCGGCGGCCGCTGCGAGGACGTTCTCTATGTTGAAGCGACCAATCTGGGGAACGATCAGGCGCTTGGCTCGCTGGCCGAGGTGGAGGTCGAGGGTCGTTCCAAACAGCGTCTCCTCCACGATCCGCGCCTCGACCTCGGCGGGCGGAGCGGGGTCGCCGGGCGCGCTCCAGGCATAGCGAATCACCCGCCCGCGAGTCTCGCGTGCCAGGCGCTTCGAGTAGCTGTCACGTGCGTTGAGGACCGCGACCCCGTCCGGCGCGAGGGAAGTGAACAGGCGCGCCTTGGCGAGTCCATAGGACTCCAAGCTCCCGTGGTAGTCGAGGTGATCACGAGTCAGGTTGGTGAACACGGCGCACTTGAACCGGACGCCCGCCACCCGGGACTGATCGAGCGCGTGACTCGAGACCTCCATCACGAGGTGCTTCTCGTTCGCCGCGCGCGCCGCCGCCAAGATCGCGTGGGTCTCCAACACGCAGGGCGTGGTCATCGTGGACGCTCGCTCCTTCCCAGCGACTCGGGTCGAGATCGTCCCGATCATGGCGGTCTCTTGGCCCGCGGCCTCCAGGATCCAGCTGAGCAAGTAGGCGGTCGTCGTCTTGCCGTTGGTCCCGGTCACGCCAGTCACCGCGACCTCGCGGCTCGGCTCGCCCGCCAAGCGATCGGCGGCCAACCCGAGGGCCAAGGCCACGTCCTCGACCGCAACGACGGGAACCGAGAGACCGGGCAGGGGGCGATCGCTCACGACCGCGACCGCGCCTCGCTCGACTGCGTCGGCCGCGAAGCCTGCCCCGTCGACTTGGGCTCCGGCGATCGCGAAGAACACGTCCCCTGGCTTGACGCGACGGGAGTCGCGGGCGAGCCCGCTCACCCAGAGCGAATCTGGGCTGTCACCGGGGACAAGTTGGCCAGCCAGCAGAGTCTTGAGTTCCATGGCGCACCTCCAGGCAACCCTTCGGACACGCATCCCATGACCTTGACGAGAATCTTCCCGATTCGATATGAACCCTCTCCCAACAGCGCCCAGGTGGGAACGACGTGCACAGACGACCCGGCCCTGAGCCTCTCCTGGGTCACCACACCGAGAACAAAGGACTTGAGTCCCGGCCAGGGCATTGCGCTTGGGAGGGCTGGAGAAGGATGAGGTGAGCGATGGCCAGGATGAGCGAGCGACTCTTCGTTTGTGGGACCTCCTTTCGGCGGGTCGGCTTCGGCCGCATGGGTGGGTTCGTCCTCGGCCCAGACGACGCTGAGGGTCGGGCAGCCCTCAAGGCTTGCATTGGCGCTGAAGAAGTCGTCTACCTCGCGACCTGCAACCGGGTCGAGATCTACGCCCTGCTCCCAGACGGCACGCCGGCCGAACCGGAGTCCCTCGCCTTTCGCGTGGCCTGCTTCTTCGCCGAGCGCGGCGCGCACGTGGGGAGCGAAGACTTGTTCGCCCACAGCGGCGAAGCCGCTCTCCAGCACCTGTTCCGCGTCGCCGCCTCCCTCGACAGCCTCGTCGTGGGTGAGACCGAGATCGCCGGACAGCTCCGCCGGGCCCGCGACGCCGACCGGAGCGCCGGGCGCTGCGGCAAAGTCCTCAGCAAGCTCGTCGACACCGCCCTCGCGACCTCGCGCCGAATCCGCTCAGAGACCGGTGTCGGGCGAACCCACTGCTCGGTCGCCACGATCGCGCTTCAGAAGATCCGCAAGCACTTTGGGTCCGACGGCCCAGGCGTCGCGGTCGCGATCGGCGTCGGCGACATGTCCCGCAAAGTCGCCCAGGCGCTCAAGACGACCCCCAGCAAGCTGATCGTGGTCAATCGGACCCGCTCCCGGGCCGAGGACTTCTGCGCCCAGCACGGCGGGCTCCCCCGCAGCCTCGAGCAGTTCCAGCAGAACCCCCCCGCCTGGATCGACCTCTTGTTCACCGCCGCGGCCGCCGAGAACCCCGTCGTGCTCCCCGAGCACCTCGCGCCCGCCCTCGCCGCGCGCGCCAAGGCTGGGGTCCCCCAACCCCTGATCGTGGTCGACCTCGGCCTCCCCCGCGACGTCGATCCTGCCGTTGACGCCCTCCCAGGCGTGCTCGTGGTCAGCATGGCCCAGCTCGAGTCGCTCTCGCAGGAGCGCGAGGTCTCCCTCGCTGTTGAAGCCCGCGCCGCCGGGGTGATCGTGAACGCTGCCGTCTCGAGCGTGCTCCGCGAAGAGCGCTTCCGCTCCCTGGCCGCCGAGAGCGCCCGAGCCCTCCTCTCGTCCCGCCTCCAGCACCTCGCTCCCCAGGACGCGGAGACGATCCGCCGCTACGTGGAAGGCCTCGCGGGCCGCATGGCCCGCCAGCCGATCGAGCAGGCCGGCTAGATCGAGCACGAGCACGAGCACGAGCACGAGCACGGCTGTCGCGAAACCGGATCGCGAGCGAAGCCGACTTAGCGCGACCCGACTCCGGAGCACGCGCAAGCAACGAAACTGCCCTCGGACAAGCTCGCCCTGCTGTAGCGCATCGCTTCATCGCGCGACCCGAACTCGCCACACGCCGACTCATGCGATCCGAACTCGCGAGCGAACTGCCGCCTCCGCTGGACCTTGCACGCGAGCCGGTGAGGGGATGCCCGTAGGTTCGAGCCTCCCCTGTCCAATAACATCCGCGTCAGGGCAGCCGCCGCCGCCTCGC
>JAESQQ010000493.1 GCA_016765095.1 Planctomycetota bacterium
CGCAGCCCGATCGTCCCTGCGCGACACTTGGACGCACCTAGACGGCCCAGACGCCGGCAAGACCGTCAGCTACCTGGCGGAGATCGAGTTCGACGTCACGGTCCGAGACCTTCGGGGTGGGCAAGCGACGCTCGACGCGAAGGTCCGCCGGCTCGTGCTCGGGAGCAACGAATTCAAGATCGACTCCCGCCCCGGCGCGCCCTCACTGGTCATGGCTCAGCACGTCAACGGCCAAGGCTTCACGATCTTCTTCCGCCCCGACACAGGCGAGGTCCGCCGTGTGCTCGGGATCAACGCGATCCGCCAGTCGCTCATCGAGGCGACCCTGGGGCCTGTCCGAGCCGCCCTCCAGCGAATCCTCAAGGCCCTAAACGACGACGCGATCCGCTGGACCCTGGCCCAGAGCCTCCACCAGTTCGCCGCTGGCGGAAGCGACGAGCTCCCCTCGCCTGGCCCGCCGTGGGCCCTCGGGCGAGAAGTCCACCTCACCCACGACGCCTCGATCCGCTATCAGGCCAAGGTGTCCCGCTCGGACTTTTTGACGAAGTGGAGGCTCGAGACTTGGGAGGGGGTCGCGGTCCCGCGCGGAGGCCACCTCCAAGACGTCGCCATGAGCGGCGAGGCGCGGTTTGAAGGCGGCCGCGTGCGCAGCGCCGCCTCGCGCCTGACCTGCCGACTACGACGCCGCGGGGTCCTTGAGGACGTCGTCTACGACTTCACCTACGAGGAGCTGAGAGACTGAGCGACGTCGTCTGGGGTCCGCCGGCAGTAAGATCACGCCATGAGTAACCCCACCCGCGCCCAGGACATCGTCCAGACCTACAAAGGCGTCTTCCTCAAGGGACTCGGGACGGTTCTCCCGACGCTCGTCACGCTCTGGATCGTGTTCGCGACCTCAGACTTCGTGGCCCGCACGATCGCGGCCCCGATCGCGGACGGGATCAAAACCCAGCTCGTCGAGAGCGAGGGTGGGAACGAGGTCTGCTTCCGAGTCTGGAAGAGCCTAGGAGTGCTCCGCAAGCCTAAGCCCCGCCCCGCTCCCGCCGGCGCGACGGAAGTCGCCAAGGCCCGATTCGCGGCGGCCGAAGCGACGCGCCTCGAGGGCCTCGAGCCAAGCCGCCGAGCTGATCTCCGCAAGGAGCTCGACCTGCGGTTCCCCAAGTGGGTCGGAGTCGCCCTGGCGGTGATCGCGGTGTTCCTGGTCGGGTTCTTCATGGCGAGCTTCCTCGGGAGCTCGGCCTGGGGCCTGGTCGAAGGCTGGCTGAGCCGGATTCCGCTGGTCAAGAACATCTATCCCGCCGCCAAGCAAATGGTCAGCTTCTTCTTGAGCGGGGACGAATCTGCGGGCTGGCAGGCGGTCGTCGCCGTGGAGTTTCCGCGCAAGGGGCTCTGGTCCGTCGGGTTCTTGACCTGCGAGAACATTCCCGAGATCGAGGCCGAGAGCGGAGAGCGCGTCCGCGGCGTCTACCTCGGCACGCCTGCGGCCGGCCAAGTCGTGCTGGCCCGGGAGTCGGAGATCGTGGCGGTCGACATGACCGTCGACGAGGCGCTCAAATTCTTGATGTCGGGCGGGGTGATCGGCCGAGACCCTGCGCGGCCGCCGGGAACCCAAAAGCTGCCTTGGGAAGAGACCTCAGGAGACGCGAGTTCTTGAAATCGCTGAGGTTAGGTCCTACACTTCGAACTCACTGGACTCGGGGATTGCACCCCAGGGGGCTCCATGCCGACCGCGAGTAAGAAAGAAATCGTGTTCTCCGTCGCGAACAAGACGGGGCGCCCGAGCGCAGAGGTCTCGGCGGTTTGCCAGAGCTTCCTCGACCAGATCGTCGACGAGCTGGCCGCTGGAAACCGGCTCGAGTTCCGGGACTTCGGCGTGTTCGAGCTCAAGCGGCGCCAAGCCCGCACGGCGCGCAATCCAAAGACTGGGGACCCCGTCAAGGTGCCCGCCCGGACCGTGGTCGCGTTCAAGCCCGGCCGGATCATGAAGAACCACGTCGTGGATGTGATCCCGCAATAGCCGCTCGCCCCGAGGGCTGTATCCCGCAATAGGGGGAACACGAGGCGAGCCGAAACGCTCGCCTCGTTTTCGTTCCGGAGGGCGCGCAGGAGGGAGACGGAGTTCCTCTGCGTCGTTCCGCGGAAGGCTGGGTCGGCTAGGCTGCGTCCATGCACGTCGGCATTCTGGGTGGAGGGATCGCAGGCTTGAGCGCGGGGATCGCGTTGGCACAGGCGGGGCACCGTGTCTCGGTCTTCGAGCGCGACGTGCGGCCACGCGGGATCGGGGCGGGGGTCGTGTGCTGGCCCAACGCGGTGTTCGTGCTCGAGGCGCTGGGGGTCATCCCTAGGCTGGAGCGGGTCACGGGTCGCGTGCGGGCCATGACTCGTTTCACCGCGACCGGCGAAGTGCTGGGTCGCCTCGACGTGGAGCGCCTCGAGCGTCTCTGTGGCCGACCGAGCCTCTCGGTTCTGCGGCGGGATCTGCACGACGCGCTGCTCGGTCGGGCGGCGGAGGTCGGGGTCGAGATCGCGTTTGGCCAACCGCTGACCGCGCTCGAGGAGACACCCTGCGGCGCGCGGGCGAGGTTCGCCGACGAGCGCTCGTTCGAGGCGGATCTACTCCTGGGTGCTGAAGGCCGAATGCGCTCGGTCGCGCGGGACTTCGTGGTGGGCGACGGGACCCCGATCGATCAGGGCTTCGTGAACTGGGTCGGCGTCTTCGAGGGCGATCGTCCGCTGTTCCAGGACATGGCGGTGCGGGACTACTGGGGGCTCGGAGAGCGGTTCGGGATCGTCCCGATCTCACCGACGGCGGCTTACTGGGCGGGGGGGGAAGCGCGCGAGGCACAGCCCAAGCAACGCGCTGGGCTGAAGGCGCGCCTGATCGAGCAGTTTGGCCGCTGGGCCGACCCAATCGTGGAGGTCGTGCGCGGCACCGAGGACGCGCGGATCAACGAGATCCAGGTTCGCGACCACGACCCGTGCGAGACGTGGCACCGCGCCAATGTGCTCCTGATCGGTGACGCGGCCCACGCCGCCCTCCCGACCTCGGGCCAGGGCGCCTGCCAAGCCCTCGAGGACGCCTGGCACCTAGCGCGTGTGCTCGACTCGTCTGGCTCGATCGAGGACGCCTGCCAAACCTTCACGGAGCTCCGGCGGGCGAAGACGACTGCGATCACCCAGGGCGGACGACGGCTCGCGGCCTCGCTGTTCGCGACCGACCCCAGCGCGTGCGAACGCCGTGACGCCGAAGCGCGCGTCGTCGACTACGGCGCCATGGTCGAGGGAATGTCGCGCTTCTGGACGAGCGGGCTCCCGCTGGAGGAGTTGCGGTCGAGGTAGACCGGTAGACCCAGCGGTCGTCGAAGCTGCCCGGACTCACCAAGGCCCCAGCACTGCCCGGCCCTCCTCGCCGTACATGCGCGCGCCGCAGTGAGTTGCCCCGTCGCTGCGACTTGCGAGTTCCTTCGGCCGGAGTCGAACCAGATCTACCCCGCCGGATTTGTGACGAGCGCGGGCTAACGCTGGGCGAAGTCCCACTTCGAGCGAGTGGCCGTCGTCCGGAACGTGGCTTCGTCGCTCATGACCGCCTTTCGGTCCTTCTCGAACGCGTCGACGAAGAGCACGAAGTCGAACATTCGCTGGTCGGCGGGGAGCACGCGCTCGCTCACGTAGCGCTTGGCTATCTCTTGGGGGGGGACCGTCTCGCGTCCGGCGACGGTGACCGTGGGCAAGTCGAGGCCCTTCTGGTCCGAGCGGGGACGATAGCTTCGCCACACCAACTCCGAACACACGAGTTCGTGGTCCGTCGCAAAGTCGAAGTCGAAGTCGTACGGCCGGCCCACGTAGCTGAAGGCCTGTTCGACGGCCTGCGCACGGGCGACGACGCTCAAGCGCGGACGAAGCGCGGCGAGGTAGTCACCCGAGGCCTCCTTGAGGGTGTGCTGCAACACCCCCTCGCTGACGGCCTCGATCACAGTCAACGGCCGCTCGGCGGCTCGGCGCTTGGCCCACTCAGCAGGGAAGCGCAGCGCAAGGTACTCGGTGAACGTCGACTTTGAGTCGCCTTGGCCGACGACCCAGGCCTTGACCGAGGAGTCGGAGTCGAAGGCTCGGCGCAGCTCCTCGTCGCTGCCCACGTAGAGCATGGCGTGGGGCCAGAACCCTGGGAGGCCGACGTTAGAGAGATACCAGTTCTTCCGTCCCAGCAGGACGTCTCCGGGCAGGAGCTGTGGGCGCAAGGCGTCGAGCTGCTCTTGAGTGATCAGATATTCGTGCTTCCGGCGGACCTTGGTGTCGCCCATTCGCTCGGCGATCTCCCTTTGAATCGGGAACACCAAGTGCTTGAGCTTTCGCTCGATCGGCGCGAGGTCCCCCGAGACGCCCGCCGAGATTGACCCCCCGGTCCGCCGGTCGACCGCGCTCAGCTGTCGCTTGACGTCGTCCCAGAGCCAGCCGTAGCCGTTTAGGCGTGCCGCCTCCTCGGCCTGGAAGGTGGCACCCAGCCAGCGGAGATACTGGCGACCCGCGATCACCCGCGAGACGTCGGTCAGGCCTGAGAGCTCGTCACTGATGAAGGCCAGGCTGTCCTCCCTGAGCCCTCGCTCTGGACGCGGGACGTTGAGGAACTTCTTGACGTTGGGGTTCCGATCAATCAGGGCGACGAGGTTCGCGGTGTGCTCAAACACGGACAGCTCAGCCGCGAAGGTCAGCAGGTAGCTGCGAACGTGGCGGTCTCGGGCCCCACGTCCGGTGTCTATGTGGCTGTAGTCCTCGTAGAAGCGGCGAATCCGGTCGAGGCTGAAGGCCGCGTACACGTACGCCTCCCAGGCGTCGAGCACGATCGCTTCCTCGTCAGCGCTGAGCACTCCAGTCGTGGACGCCGGGTCTCGCAGGGCCTCCACTTGTCGCAACGTGCCCAGGGATCGGGTCAGTGCGCGGTCCAGCTCGCGGTATTGCGCCGCGTCCTGCGTGAACACGCGCCCAAAGGTACGCTCGTCGAGGCTGCTCAGGGGCGTGGGCTGATCCAGCACGGCCACCCCCAGGCGGAGTCCAGTCAGGACTAGGATCCCCACCACACTGAGCACGACTCGCCGGGGGCCCTGCGGCCGACCGCGGAGGTAGCTCCCAATCGCGATCGCCAGCAGCGCGCCAATCCACACCAGGGACAGGGTCCCAATCAAAGTGGGCATCCAACGCACGCCTTGATCACCCGCCCACCAGCCGATCACGACCCCCACCCCCAGGGGCAAGGCCAACACACCGCACCTGGCGAGCGCACGCCCCACGAACTCCTTCTTCGGATCGACGACCGACTCGGCCGCCGCAGGCACCTCAGGCGCCGAGGCCTCGCTCGCAGGCTCGGTCTTGGCATCGCCCTCGGCCTCGCTCTTGGGATCGCCCTCGGCGCTCTCAGGCTCGCTCTTGGCCTCGCCCTCGGCGCTCGCAGGCTCGCTCTTGGGATCGCCCTCGGCGCTCGCAGGCTCGCTCTTGGGATCGCCCTCGGCGCTCTCAGGCTCGCTCTTGGCCTCGCCCTCGGCGCTCGCAGGCTCGCTCTTGGGATCGCCCTCGGC
>JAESQQ010000494.1 GCA_016765095.1 Planctomycetota bacterium
CGATAAAGCCCACCCGTCGTAGGGCGAAGGGGTCGGCCGTCGGATCTGGGGCCGTTGCGAAGGGGTCCGGCATCGCATCTTCGTCCGTTGCGAAGGGGTCGGTGTATTCGACTTCAGACGCGGGGGTGATCCCGATCTCGGCGTTGGGGTCAGCACCTTCGTAGCCCCCAAAGCCTTCTTCGTCTTCGTCCTCCGAGATGACGAGCAGCTCGCCGGCCTCCTTGACCAGGCCGAGGTGAATCGTCGTTCCGCGGCCCTCGAACTGAAGCCGGTCGACGCAGTCGAGCAGGATTCGGAACCCGAGCGGCTTGCCGAGGCGTTGCCGGTTGCGGACGGCCTCGAGCGCGTCGACCTCCTCAAGGTCCGTGAGGGCTTCCTCGAGCGAGAAGCCTTCTCCTTCGTCCTTGACGGACATGACAAACTCGTCTTCGTCGTCGAGGAAGGTCACGTGGATAAAGCGGTTGGGGTCACCGTTGCAGCCGTGGGCACGAGCGTTTTCGATCGCCTCGCGGAGCGCGATCTGGAGCTTGAACTTGGCTTCGTCGGGGAACTCGAGCTGTTGAATTCGGCCCCGCCCCACCGAGCTCTGGAAGGTGTTTAGTTGGGCCACGTGAGCGCGAAGGAGGAAAGTCGTTTTCCCCTCGCGGCAGGCGGTCTCTAGGTCTTGCGGAGTCGCTGCGCGGTTGCGGAGGTCGATCACGTCGGCGTCGACGATCGAGCGGTCGGCACCGCGATAGCGCATGTGAATGTCGCCGACGATCACCTCGTCGCCTTCGCTGACGACGGCCGCACCTTGGACTCGCTGGCCGTTGAGCTTGATCCCGTTCTTGGTCCCGAGATCGGAAATGATCGCCTGTTGCCCGTCGAACTCAATTCGGGCGTGCCGTCGGCTGACGGCGCGTGAGAGGAGCTGGATCACGCATTGAGGGGCCCGGCCGATGATGGTGTCGGCCTGGACCTCATAGATCCGCTGCAACTTCTGGGTGAGCTGAACCTCGAAATAGGGCAAGGCTGGGCCCTCCTCGTGTGAGCCGTCGAGCCTACCACCCAGAGGATTGGGCGCCATCCGGCCGGAGTGACGACGTAGACCCAGTGGGCGAAGGGAGCGCGCC
Source organism: Planctomycetota bacterium (assembly GCA_016765095.1). GTDB lineage: Bacteria > Planctomycetota > J058 > J058 > J058 > NORP233. The sequence continues at coordinate 1,113 of JAESQQ010000494.1, forward strand.
CCTCGATCGCCAGCGGGGGCGGGCGGGGGTCTATACTTGCCTTCCATGGTGCTGCGCTTTAACTGCCCGGGGTGCCAAGCCCCCTACTCGGTCGCCGATCAATTCGCAGGTCGGACCCTCCAGTGCACCCAATGCGGGACGGCGATCCAGATCGGCGCGCCGATTCCCCAAGCACCCATGCAGCAGCCTCCTGCGGGGCTCATGGGCTCCATGGAATGGAGCGGGGACAACCTCCAACAGCCCAACTTCCAGCAGCAGCAGCAGCAGCAGCAGCAGCAGGGCGGCGGCGGCCTCAGCTTGATGCCCGAGGCCGACCCGGGGTTTAGGGACGACGACGACGACGAGGAAGAAGAGGAGGAGGCGCCCCCGCCCAAGAAGCGCTCGCGCTCGAGCAGCCAGGGCCGGACGTCAAGCCGCGGCAAGACTTCGGGCCGGGAGAAGAAGACTTCGGGCCGGAGCAAGCAGCAGACGTCGGGCCGGAGCAAGCAGAAGACGTCGGGCCGCCAAAGGAAGGGTGGCTCAGGCGGTGGGCGAGCACCCAAAAAGCGTGGGAAGAGCACGGGAGGCGGCGTCGCGACTCGCGACTGCCCGGTGTGCGGCGAAGAGGTCGCCGCGATCGCTGAGGCCTGCATGCACTGCAACGCGCGCCTCCGGGGCCCGAGCGCGGCTTCCCAGTTGCCTAAGCAGCTGATTCAACTCGCTGGGCCCTTGCTGGCGCTTGCGCTCCTAGGGGGCGGGGGCTACTTCCTCTATTCGACTTTCGTCGACACGAAGGAGACGAAGACCGTCAAGGTCAAGACGCGCAAGACGCGCAAGACGAGCGGCTCGGCAAAGACCAAGACCAAGACCAAGACCAAGACCGGGAAGACCGCAGGCAAGACGGGCAAGACGGGCAAGACGGAGCCGGTTCCCAGCCCGAGCAAGACGCGCAAGACTGGCGGACGCAAGACGGTCCGCAAGACCGAGCGTCCGATCAGAACGCCCAAGCCGCGCGAGACGCCGCGTCGCGATCCAGTCCGAGACGATCCCGAGGTCACCTCGGTCGCTGGGAACGTGATCCCCAAGGGCGCCCACCAGGCCCTCTTCCAGACCCTCCTCGACGCTCCCGGGGGCAAAGAGGGGCGTAGCGCGGTCTTCGCCCTCGCCAAGCTCGACGCGACGATCGCTCGCCCGCTGATCGATTCGGCCATGCTGAGCGACGACAAGCGCTATCGAATGCGCCTCCACCGGGCGGCGCTCAGGCTGGGCGACGCGGCGACTCAGAAGGGGACGATTGAGGCCTCGCTCAAGAGCCACAAGAACGTGAAGCTGTTCTGGACGGTCCTGACCGCGATCGAGTTGGACTCAGCGACCTACCGGGCTCGGCTGCTTTCGCTCGGGTATGACGCGAACACCGCGGCGGGACGGGCGCTCGCCGACGCCTCGCTGGACGGCGGACGGGTCTCGTCGAATCTCCTCAACACCCTCCGAGAGATCTATCAGAGCGGAGACCGGGAGATCGAAGAGACGATCGCGCCGCTGGTCGTCTTGGCGGGTGGCGTCGAGGCCCTGACCGCGACGGCCAACGCCCTCGAGCACCCGAGCGAGCCGATTCGCAAGCTGGCTCAGCGAGCCCTTGTGGAAGCCAGCGCTGGACAGGGCCCTGGCGAGTCTGCGAGCTCGGCAGCCTGGAAGGAGTGGGTCGACGCCTATCAGCCGATCCGGAACTTGCTCGCCAAGGCCAGCGCGAACATTGGGCAAATGCCCGACGTCAAGGGCGCGGTCAAGCGGAACGAGGCGGTCAAGGAGCTCGTCGCCAAAGGCGCGCTAGCTCTCAAGGCCCTCCCCGTCTTCTTGCGGGAGGAGGCGAGCCGCAACGAACTGGCCTGCCAGGTCGTGGCCGCGTTGATCGTGCGCCTTGCGAGTCGCAGCGACAGGGAGGTTCTGGTCGGGATCCTGACTGCCCTCGAGTCGCACGACGAGGCGGCGACTCAGGTGATCGCGGCCGTGATGGTCGTGGCGGACGCGGACCTCGCGGCCGAGGCAGCCCGGGCCGTGATCAAGGCCGGAATCCCGGCGAGGCGCCAGGAGGAGTTCCCGGCGCTCAAGCGCCAGCCTCGGGCAGACGCGGTCCAGGGGATCGTGGATTGGGCGGGCGGTCGCTCGGACAAGGTCCGCCACGACGCTCACATGCTGGCCGCAGCCTTTCGTCCTCCCCAGCTCGCCAAGCTCCTCGTCGAGGGGCGCCAGGTCAAGAACGTCAAGGTTGTCGAAGTCGCCGCGCGGCTGGGCTCAGCCAAGATCGAGAGCGCGCTCCTCGCCGTGCTCAGCGGCGACAGAAAGACCGCCTTTGGAATCGGGACTCCCCAAGACGCGGCGCGGCGCTTGCGCGACGTGGGGACAGCTTCGAACTCTCTCTCGAAGCTGACCAAGATCGTGGCCAGCAGGTCGGTTGAGAACGGGGACATTCCCGTCGCGCTCTCCGCGATCGCGCCTCCTTCGGCCTATCGCAAGCTGAAGAAGTCGCTCGACGGTTGGAAGAACTCTTCTATGGGGCTCGGCATGTATCGGGCCTACGGCGAGATCGGCGGCGAGAAGGCCGTCGCGGAGTTAGGCAAGCGCTTCAAGAAGCTCGAGGACGGCTCAAGCAAGCGTGGCTTGATCCGAGTCCTCCTCGACCTCGGCTCGGACGCGGTCCGAGAGGAGGCGCTCAAGCCCTTTTTGAAGCTGAAGGCGGCCAACTGGCGCGAGGGCATGGCCCTCAGCGCGAACCAGTTCACGCGTCTCTTTCGCTGCGGCAAGCCCGAAGACGCCGAGCTCCTGGTCGAGTACATCAAGGAGGGGAGACCGAAGTCGAACGCGGGGCGCTGCCTCGTGGGGATCGGGGTCATGGGCTACAAGCCCGGCCTCGGCCAGGTCACCGCCCATATCTTCCAGAACGGACCCAACGCGGCGCGCGCAGCTGTGGCCGCCGCCCTCCTCGGCGGGGGGCGCGACGACATGCTGGGCATGATTACGGACAAGGCGGTCACCGACCGGGTCAAGGGCGACGACATGGAGGTCTTGGCCGCGCTCTCGCTCTTGGACGCGGACGCTGCGGGGAAGGCTGCCCAGCCCTTCCTCAAGACCGTGGCCGGCGGCAACATCAGGGACCACCGCGCGGTGGCGGGGTTGGCCTTTGCGCTCGCGAGCGCCAACGATCCCGGCTTGACGCTGCTGGTCGACGTCAACGACCGCTTGGCTCGGGCGGCGGTCGCGCGCGGGATCGCCTGGGCCGCGATCGCGAATTCGAACGGGATCGAGTATCCCCCGGCGCTCGACCTGCTTCGCAACGACCCGGAGGCGATCGTGCGGGTCGAGGCCGCGATCGCGCGGGCCTACCTCGATCGCCGGGACGCGGTGCAAGACCTGGCGCGAAACCTCCCCTTCCTGACCGAGGCCGAGCTGAGTGTCGATCGCATGGCGGGCTCGTCATTGGTCGAGCTCTGCGACGGCGAGGGGATCAGGACCCTGCGGGGGAACGTTTGGCACGCCAACGGCTTCGCCGGAGGCAAGGCGCCGCCTTTCCGCAAGTCGCTCGGCAAGGGTCGGATTTGGGAGGTCGAGCGCGAGATGAGGTAGGCGAGCGTTCGCCGCTCGCCGCTCGCCG
>JAESQQ010000495.1 GCA_016765095.1 Planctomycetota bacterium
AACCGCGACGGCCCCCGCACTGAGTCCGGCGAGGACGAACAGGGCGATCCCGAGGCGCGGAAGCCGGCTTCGGCTGCGCCGGGCGCGGAGCGCAGACGCGAACGCAGCCGCGTCGGGGATTCGGTCCTGGGGCGAGGGCGCCAGGGCCTGGTCCACGACGTCCCGGAGCCAGCGAGGGCAGTCGCCAGGCAGCGGGTCCTTCGCGCCGCTCGCGACCGCCGCCAGGAGTTCCATGAACGTCGCACCCACGAAGGGCTGGCGCCCGGTCAGGCACTCGTAGAGGACGACCCCGAGCGCGAACACGTCCGCTGGGGGCCCGACCGCGCTCGCGTCTCGGAGCTGCTCGGGGGCCACGTAGCCGAGGGTTCCGCGCATTTCGCCACCCGCCGAGAGCGCGACGCTCAGGCTGGCTCCGCTCAGGTCTCGTCTAAAGTGCTTGCCCAAGCCGAGGTCGGCGACGAGCGGGCGTCCGTCTTCGGTGAACAGGACGTTGTCGGGCTTCATGTCGCGGTGGACGACGCCCGCCTCGTGGGCGCGCCCGAGTGCGTCCGCGAGGGTCGTGGTCAGCTCGACGGCCTCGTCTACCCCGAGCGGCCCGGCTAGGAGCCGATCGCGGAGCGTCCCTCCGGGGAGGAGAGGCATGACCAGAAAGGGGCCGTGCGCCGAGGTCCCTATGTCGAGGAGTGGGACGAAGCCCGCAGCCTCGCCGAGCTGCTCTTGGAGTCGAGCTTCCCGCGCGAAGCGCTCCGCGCGATCGCTCCGATCCTTCTCGAGGAGCTTGAGCGCGACGACTCTCCCAGCGGGATCGCGGACCCGGAGCACGACGCCCATTCCGCCCCGGCCCAGCTCCCCGTCTACGGTGTAACGCCCGATCTGCACCCAGAGACGTTACGACACTTGGGTGCGCCGATCGGGAGCGACAGGGTCGCTTGTGTGGGTCTGCTAGGGTGCGCCGAGCACGGCCAGGACAGCCGCGCCCGGAATCTATGAGCGACTTACCTGAGGCGACGACTCCCGACCCAGTCGAAGCCACGCCACCCGACACCGTCCAGGCGAGCGCTGCCGACGAGGCCGCTCCCGACGAGGCCGGGGGGCCTCCCACTCCTCGGGGGCAGCTTTTGTTCTGGGCCCTGATCCTGGTGATCCTGGCGGCTTCGGTTCCATTGCACTTGGGCAGCCCGACTCCTGACGTGAACTGGCTGCTCACGATGTGCGACAAAATACTGGCCGGTGAGGTGGCCTACGTCGACATTCTCGAGACCACGCCGCCGGTTCCAGCGCTGCTCTACATGCCGGCGGTCATGGCCGGCCAGGCGCTCGGCGTCTCCGCCGAGAGCGTGCTCCTGGTCATGATCTATGGATTGGGTCTCCTCTCGCTCGTGCTCCTGAGCTGGATCCTTCCCCAAGACACCCTTGAGCGGAGTCGGTTCGCCCGGACCTTCCTCTTCGCGGCGGCGGTGGGACTCTTCGTCACCCCGGCGGACTCCTTCGCCCAGCGGGAGTTCTTTGCGGCGATGTTCGGGCTCCCGATCGTGGCGGTCTTCATTCGTCACGCGCAGACTAAGGAGTGGCCGCCGATCTCGGCGCGCCTGATCGCGGGTGTCTTGGCGGCGCTCATGATCGCGATCAAGCCGCCGCTGTTCGCGCTGCCAGGAGCATTCCTGTTCGGCTACTACCTCTGGCGGACCCGCTCCTTTCGCTCCGCGCTCTCGAGCGGCTTGATCCCAGCGGGCGTGCTCGGCGTCTTGATCACGATCGCGAGTCTGGCGGCTTTTCCTGAGTTCTTTGGGCCGGTGTGGGACTTGATGCGCGAAGTCTACATACCGGCCAAGAGCGGCCCCCTGACTTTTCTCGGCAGGAGGGAGGGGGTCGCCATGCTCGGCGCATTCGGGGGCGTTGTTTACTTGGCTTCGAGGTCCGAGAACCACACCTCGAGTCTCTGGCTCCTCCTCGCGACTGGGATCGGTTACTTCGCGGTCTACCTGCTCCAAGGGAAGTTCTACGGCTATCACGCCTACCCGGCGGTCTTGGTCGGTTCGATCGCGCTCGCGGTCGCCAGCGTCGAGCGCGTCGCTTCGGTTCCTCGCTCGGGGCGCCGGGTGCTTGGCTGTGGGCTGGGCGTAGTCTGGATCGTCGTGTCGTGGATGACGTGGTCCAGCCTCCACGACTTGGGACCGAAGATGAAGGACCTCTCCTGGGCGGCTGAGCTCGAGGCTCCAACCATGGTCGCGATCAGCCCAGACCTCGCGACGGCGTTCCCGCTCACACGTCGGCTCGGCGGCAAGTGGGTCCACTCGACGCACAGCCAGTGGGTCGCCCGAATGGCCCGGAGTCTGCACCAGGACGAGGGGCTCTCGCCGGAGCGGCGCGAGGCGCTCGTGGCCTACTACACGGGGGACCTCGTTCGGCTTCTGAACTGCATTGAGCGCGAGGCCCCGGACTTGATCGTGGTCGATCTGCGCGAGGACTTCGAGTGGCTCATGGAGGCCCTAGAAGAGCTCCGTCCCCACTTCTTGGACGGCTACACGAAAGTCGCCGAGGAGGGGCGGATCCGAGTCCTCAAGCGGCGTTCGAAGTGACCTCGACTCCGCAGGAAGCGTAGGAAGGGCGCGACGCTTCGCGTAAGCTGCGGCCCGCAGGTTTTGGGGGCGGGTCGCCTCCCTGGAGCCTTCAAGAGAGGACCCCCTCCGCTATGAAGACTTTGGCAGATCGCCTCTCCCAGCAGGGAGACGGCGTGTATGAGCTCCACGCCCAACACATAAACCCTCAGTTCGTGAAGGTCCTCAAGGCGATCCACTTCGATCGCGCCTTCGTTCGCGGCGAGGGGCAATACCTGTTCGACGGCGAGGGGAACAAGACCCTCGACCTCCTCGGCGGCTACGGCGTGTTCAACGTGGGGCGAAATCACCCCCAGATCAAGGCCGCCCTCAAGGAGGCCCTCGACCTCGACCTCCCGAACCTCGTCAAAATGGACTGCGCGATCCTGAGCGCGCTCTTGGCCGAAGAGCTCGTCAAGCGCAGCCCAGCTCCCCTCGAGCGGGTGTTCTTCGCAAACTCTGGCGCCGAGACCGTCGAGGCCGCGATCAAGTTCGCACGCGCCACGACTGGCAAGCCAGCCCTCCTCTCGTGGGAGAACGCGTTCCATGGCTTGACCATGGGCGCCCTCTCGCTGACGGGCTGCACCCAGTTCCGCGAGCGCTTCGGTCCCTTCCTGCCCGGCGCGCGCTCGATCCCCTTCGACGACCTTGAAGCTCTCGAGCGCGAGTTGAAGAAGGGCGACGTCGCAGCCCTGTTCTGCGAGCCGATCCAAGGCAAGGGCGTCTACCTCCCCGCGCACGACTTCTTCTCCAAGGCCAAGAAGCTCCTCGAAAAATACGGCGCGCTGCTCGTCATGGACGAGGTTCAAACGGGGCTCGGCCGGACCGGGAAGTTCCTGGCCCTCGAGCACGAGGACGTGATCCCCGACATGGTCACGGTCGCCAAGGCGCTCAGCGGCGGCATGATCCCCGTCGGCGCCGTCCTAATGACCAAAAAGGTCCACGCCGCGACCTTCGATCGCATGGACCGCTGCATTGTGCACGGCTCGACCTTCTATCAGAACGATCTCGCCATGGCCGCGGGCCTCGCGACCCTAGACGTGATCGACGACGAGGGCTTGATCGAGAACGCGGCCAAAATGGGCGAGCTCCTCAAGACCCGCCTCCTCGAGCTCCGCAAGAAGCACCCCGTGATCCTCGACGTGCGCGGACGCGGGCTAATGATGGCGATCGAGTTCAAGGCCCCCGACGGGTTCTTCAACAAGATGAAGTGGGCCGTGCTCGACAAGCTCGAGAAGGGCCTGTTTACCCAGGTCGTGATCATGACGCTCCTCGACAAGCACCGGATCTTGAGCCAGGTCGCAGGGCACAAACTCGACGTGCTCAAGTTCCTGCCACCCCTCACGCTCAACGAGTCGGACGTGGATTGGATCGTGAGCGCGATCGACCAGACCCTCTCCGACGGGAACGTCGGGGCCGGCATGCTCGAAATGGGCATTAACCTCGGCAAACACGCGCTGACGAGCCGCTAGGTCGAATCCGTGCGCGAGACCCTGCTTCGCGTCTTTGTGCGCCTGGCCCGAGAGCGAACGAAGACCGTCCTCGCGGTCGGCGTCTCGCTCGCGCTCCTGAGCGGGCTCCTGGCCGCGACCCAGCTCCGAATGGACTCCAATCAGGACCACTTGATCTCCCGTGAGCTCCCCTACCAGGATCGCTACCTCAGCTTCCTCGAGGAGTTTGGCGACCTCGAGTGCCTCTACGCGGTGATCGACGGGCGGAAGAACCCTGCCCAAGCCCGCGCCTTCGCCGACGCCCTCGCGGCAGGTCTGAGGGCTCAGCCCGAGCACTTCAGCCAGGTGCACGCTCGGGTCGAGACGTCCGACTTCGGCGGCAACCTCCTCCTCCTCGCCCCCGAGGCTGAGCTCCAGGAGCTGGAGACCCTCAAGACGTCTCCAGAGGACCTCCGCGCGATCGCGTCCAGCGAGAGCCTCGCGCAGCTGTTCGACCTCCTCAGCGATTCCCTCCAGCGCGACCCCGAGGGCACGAGCGCCAGCGCGCAAGAACGTGGCTGGCGCCTCCTCCAAGGGCTCGTCGCAGCCGTCGACTCTTCGGTCACTCCCGACGCGACCGGCGCGACGCGGGCTCCTCCCGTGGGGCCCGTCGTCGACCTCCTCCTGCCTGCGCTCGAGATCCCCGTCGAGTCCGCCTACGAGGAGCACAGCGGGCTCTTCCTGGTCTCCTTCATGCCGGTCAAGGACTACTCGGTGCTGGACCCGGTCCAAGAGCCGCTGCGGCGCGCACGTCAAACGCTGAGAGACCTCCAGGCTCGCTTCCCCGACACCCCGGCTGGGGTCACGGGCCGCCCCGCCCTCCTCTCGGACGAGGTCAGCCAGACCACGGCGGACATGACCCTGGCTTCGATCCTGGCTTTGGTCGGAGTCGGGCTCGTGTTCATGCTCTTCTTCCGGAGCGTCGTTCGGCCGCTGCTGACTCTGCTCTCGCTCGTGATCGGGATTGCTTGGTCGGCCGGCTTCGCGACCCTCGCCGTCGGGCAGTTGAACTTTCTCTCGAGTGTGTTCGGGGTGATCTTGGTCGGAATCGGGGTCGACTTCGGGATCCACCTCTTGGCCCGCTACCAGCAAGGCCTCGCCAGCCACGGTGACGTTGGACGAGCGCTCGAGGACGCGGTCGTGCACGTCGGGAAAGGGAACCTGACCGCCGCCCTGACGACGGCGGTCGCCTTCTTCTCAGCCCTCTTGACCGACTTCGAGGGCTTGATTCAGCTCGGCGTGATCGCGGGCTCGGGCGTCCTCCTCTGCTGCCTGAGCATGCTGCTCATGCTTCCCGCCGCGCTCTACTCCCTCGACGAGGGTCGGGTGGGGCCGCGCGGGCTGCACCCACTCCCGACCTTCGCGGTTCTGGAGCGGATCGGGAACCGACCTTGGCGGACGCTGAGCGTGGTCGCGATCCTCGTGTTCCTGGCGGCAGCCTGGGCTCCGGGCGTGATCTTCGACGAGAACCTGCTCAACCTTCAGAGCCCGAAGGTGGAGTCGGTTCATTGGGAGCGCGAGCTGCTGAACACCGACGCTTCGACCTGGGTCACCGCCTCGATCGTGGACACCGAGGAGGAAGCGATCGCGCGGCACGCCGAGTTGGCCGCCCTCGAGCCTGTGGCCCGAGTCGAAAGCGTCGCGACGTTCTTGGGACCGGGCCCGGCCAAGGTCGCTGAGCGGCTTCGCGAAGTCCGGCGCGCCCTGGGGCCCCTGCCCGAGGCCGCCCTCGAGGCGAACGTGGACGGAGCTCAGCTCTCGCGCGCGCTCGAGCGCTTTGGGGAGGAGCTGGAGGGCCTGGCCGAAGCCGCTCTGAGTCGCGAGTTGACGGAAGAGACCGAGGAGATCCTGGACTTGGCCGAGCGGGTGACCGAGCTCAGCGGACGAATTCCCGGCAAGAGCGCAGCCCTCGACGAATTCCAGACGGCTCTCCTGGCGGGGATCGGTGCTAGGTCTCGACGCTTGGTTCGCCTCCTCGATCCCCCAGGCTGGACCCTTGCGACGATCCCGCCCTGGATTCGGAGCCGGCTGGTCGGGAAGAGCGGCAAGATCGCGGTCTACGCGTTCCCCCGCGAGAGCCTCTGGCCTCCCGAGGCCATGGACCGATTCCTAATCGCCCTCGAGACCGTCGACCCCAACGTGACCGGGGTCACGGTCTCGGTGCGCGAGTCGAGTCGAGTCCTGAAGGAGTCGTTTCGGATCCTGGTCGGCGTGACCCTGGTCGCGATCTTGCTCGTGGTGCTGGTGGAGTATCGCCATTGGCGGGGGCTGATCGCCTTGGTCCCGCTCGCCGTCGGCGGGATCTGGTTCTTGGGAGCCTTGGCCATTTTGGGGGTCTCCTTCAACATGGGCAACTTCTTTATCGTCTCGGTCTTGATCGGCCTCGGGATCGACGACGGGGTCCACATGCTCAACCGGTCCCTCGAGGACCCCCATGGGCCCTTGGTGAGCCACGCCACAGGGACTGGCGTCGTGCTCAGCTCGCTGACGACGATCGTCGGGTTTGGGGCGCTGATGACCTCCCAGCATGCAGGCTTGGCGAGCATGGGGAAGGTCATGTCCCTGGGCGCGCTCATGCTCCTGCTCTCGGCCGTGTTCGCGCAGCCCGCCCTCTCCCGGCTCGCGTTTCGCAACAGCCCGGCCAAGGACAAGGAGCCGAGCGAGGAGGCACCGGCGCCCCTACCTGAGGTCATCTGACAATCCCAGGGGCTGCCGCGAAAGCGCCAGGGACGCCTAAGGAAGAGAGCGTGTCTCTCCGGGACAAACGCGGGCGGGGGTAAACCCCGCACCCTACAGAGCGCGTAGGTGCTGGGGGGGCCGGGCCCGACCTTCCTATCTGCCCCTTCTAGACCGCTCGCAACACGCTTGGGTAGGGGCAGGGTTTACCCCCGCCCGCCCCCGGGGCCGCGCCAATCGGCATCTTCAGCGGTTAGCCGCGCGCAGCTCGCCCGAGGGCGCGCATTAAACCGTCTCGCTGATCCGCGGTGACCTGGCCTGCCGAGCCGCTGACGTGAAACACCGCGACCGCGCGCTGTCCCTTCGTTGCGACTTTCGCGAGGTGAATGTTGAGTTCGCTCTCGCTGAGGGCGTGTGTCAGGGCGTGGAGGAGCCCGATCCGATCTGGCGCGGTCACGTCGACGAGGGTCAACTCGGGGTCGACCTCGTTGCTGATCCGGACTCGGATCCCCGTGGCGTCTGTGGTTCGCAACAGCGGCTGGCTGCGAAGGCGCGCTGCGATCAAGTCCCCCGGTTGAACCTCTCCACTCAAGACGGCGCGGACGGTCTCAGCCAAGTAAGCCTCGCGCTCGGTGGCGGCGGGGACGCGGGGACCGGGGACGACCGCGAACCGATCCAGGATCACCCTGTCGCTCCGAGCGGAGGCCGCCAGGCCGACGATCTCCCAGCCAGCGCCCGAGATCGCGCCGCAGAGGTCACTCAGGAGACCGGCTCGATCTTGGCATGCGATCCAGACCCGCTCGAAGCCGCCCGCTGGAGCCCAGCGGAGCGCGGCCGCCGTAGGGTTCGCCTTGAGCTCGTCGATCAGGTCGAGGTGAAGAATAAGCTCGCCGGGCTCGACGCTCGCGAGGTAGTCCGGCGTGCAGAGGGCGAGGTGCTCCTCGAGGCGTGCGGCGTCAGCCTGGCTCCCGAGGAGCTCGAGCCAACCAGCGACGGAGTCGGGACTCGGGGGAACGCTGCGACCCGCGAGCTCGGCTGCGGCGCGCTCGTAGACTCGGGTCAGGAGCGAGTCCTTCCAGCGCGAGAGGGCCTCGGGCGACACTCCGCGAATGTCCGCGCAGGTTAAAAGATAGAGATGCTCCAGCCGGCGCGAGTCGCGCCCGCAGACCTCGAGCAAGGCCTCGACGGTCTCGGGGGAGTCGACGTCGCGGCGCTCGGCGATATGGCTGAGGGTCGGGTTTTCTGCGATCAAGAACTTGACGTGGCGCTGCTCCCCTGGGGTCAGGCCGAATCGACGGGCGACGTCTCGAATCATGGCGACGCCGCGCTCCGTGTGGCCGAGGGAGCCCGAGACCTTGCCCGCGTCGTGGAGCAGGAGGGCCAGGCGGAGGAGGTCCCGATCGGGGCTCTGAGTGAACAAGTCCTCGCGGAGGAGCTCTTCGCGTTCGGGGTCGCGAGGGGCCTCGCTGCGGTGGACCTGGCTCCCCTCGAGCGCTCGAAGCGCGGCCAGGGTGTGCTCGTCGACGGTGTAGACGTGATAGGGATCGGCTTGAGCGAGGCACTCGAGGGCGCCGAACTCCGGCAAGACTCGGCCCAGGAGGCCGGAGGCGTGGAGGTCGCTCAGCGTTTGGGCGACGCCTTTCCCGCCGCTCAGCAGACGGCGGAAGGCGGCCGCGGTCACAGCGTCGAGCGGGAGCGTTGCGCGCAGCTCCCGGACGACCTCTAGGGCGTGGGAGGCGACGCGTCGCTTGCCCTCTTGAGCGAACTCGAACACAGCGAGGAGGGCGCGCGGATCCTCGGGCGGGTCCGGGTCGAAGACCACGAAGTCCCCCGACGAGGAGACGCCGGGGCCGAGCGGCTGGCGGAGCGGCGTCGCTGGGGCTGGAGCCAGGCGCACCTTGCAGCGGGACAGGAGGAGGTCGACTCGCTTCGCAGCGCGGTAGATCTCCTCCATGGCGACCTCGACCGCCAGCCGGCCGTCTCGCTCGACGTAGCCCAGGTGCTGCGCGAGCGCCTGCTGGTGGATCGGATCGAGTCGATCCCCCGAGGCGGGCGCGACCTCGTGGAGCGCGCCGCGCGCCGCGAGGAGGGTCTCCTCCGTCGCGGCCAGGCGACCCCACTCGCCCGGGGTCAAGCTCAGCCAACGCTCGAGGGCGCTCCCCCAGCCCGGCAGGACGCGGAGGCGATCGCCGCGCGCTGGGGTCCCGTCTTCGAGGGCGGCGAGCAGTCGGGCCAGCTCCAAGTCTCGAGCCTGGCCCCGACCTCGCTTGAGGTCCGGCGCCAACAGGCACACTTCGCTCCCTACCCGCTGGTGACGCTCGTCGGCCTCGACCAGCTTGGCGCTCGTGAAGCGCTCGCGGTCGGGGCTGGCACAGAAGGCCGCGACCGCACCCTGGAGGACCGTGAACAACTCAGCGTCACCCGTCACGAGGCGACCTTCGAGGGTTCCCGTGGCGCTCGCGAGGTCGCGCCGGAGCGAGAGCTCGACGGCCGCGAGGTCGCGCACGGCGTGGCCGACCTCGAGTCCCAAGTCCCAGAGGCGCCGAAGGTATCGCTCCGCGACCGTCGGATCCGAGCCCTCACCCTGAAACAGAAGCAGGTCCAAGTCCGATCCGCGCAGGAGGGTCCCGCGCCCATACCCCCCGATCGCGACCACGGCCCAGCCGGGCTCCCCGCCCCAAATGTGGGTCAAGAGCGCGTCGGCCAAGGCCGCTCGGGAGCGCGCCGCGCCGGGATCTGCCTCGCTCGTGTCGCCGGGAGGTGTGGCCCAGGCGCTCAACCAGGCCGCGCGGCTGGCGTCGGGCGATTCCTCTAGAGCGGCCGCTAAGGGAGGGGGGAGGCTCACCGCGGATCGGAGGGGGGCCGGCTCATGGTCCGCGAGTCTACTGCCTCGACAGCGGCGGGGCGCAGCGGCGCTGCAGACTCCAAATTGGCACCCGACCGGCGCTCCCTCCTCGGAAATCCCGGCTAGGCTGGTTCCGTGGTCGACGCTTCCCTCCCACCGGAGCACGCCGAATCGGCTGACCTCGACGAACTCTTCCGCCAAGAGGCGGAGGGGATCACCGAGCGGCTCGATCTTCTCCTCTCGGCTGGCACCGCTGAGGCCGCAGCTGAGGCGTTGCGCCTCGCCCACACCCTCAAGGGCCTCGCCGTCGCGACCAGCACTCACTCGCTCAGAGACTTGGCTCGCAGCATTGAGCAAGCGCTCGTCGATCAGCAAAACGAGAACGGCCCACCCGAGGCGCTGCGCCAAGCGATCGACGCCGCGCGCGGACTGATCACAGGCGAGCGAGGCGCACAGGCGGCTGCTCGCGAGGCGTCGGCAGCGCTCGAGTGGCGAGCAGAGACTCGCCGTTGCGCCTCTCCCTGGGCCCGGCGAGCGCTGCTTCGACGAGTCAATCGCCGGCTGGCGTCGGTCCTCCAAGAGAGCGGAGTTCGGCTCAGCGAGCTGCGCCACGGACGGGACCTGCTCGCCGAGAGACGAGTCGCCGCGCGACAAATCGAGCTGCTGGGAGCCGCGCTCGGGCTCTGTGGGCAGGCTTCAGCGAGCTCCTTAGCGCTCCAGTTCGCGGCGTTCTTCTCCGAGCGCGCGCCAGCGAGCGCTGGGCTCGAGGCAGCAGAGGTCGCCTTGGAAGTCTTGGCCGGCGAGCTCGAGTCTGACGTCGTGGACGGACCGCTCGCGCCTGGGGTTTTGCGGACCGTCGAAGCGCTGCGGGTCTGCGCCCCACGCCGCCAAGACGAGGTCCGCGAGGGCCTCGCGGTCCAGTTTCCGTGGCCCGACCTAGACGACGCCGAGGGCCTCCTGCGAGCCCTTGAGCGGCAGACAGCCGGCCAAGCGATCCTCGACGCGCGACCCCGCCGAGCCACCGCGCGGAGTCTAGAGGGTGAGCTCGGCCTCGCTCCCCAGCGTCGCCGGAAGCGAGAAGAAGAGGGGTTCGTCCGCGTCCCCAGGCGACGCCTGGACCGGCTCCTGCGACTCGCGGAGCAGCTGGTTGTCACCAAGGCTGAGGCCCGCGACCTGGCCCGCAAGCTTCAGCGGCTCTCGGCCTCGTCCACGGAGGCCCCGCCCGAGTTCCACCGCCTCGCTCGCCAAGCGGGACACCACGATCGTGAGCTCGACCACCTCGTGCGGGCGACCCAGAAGGCCGTGCTTCGCGCGCGGCTCGTGACCGCCCGGAGCTTCTTGGGCCTGGTCCGAATGACGGTCGCCGAGTTCCTCTCCCGCCACCCCGATCGTGAGGTCGAGCTGATCATGGAGGGCGGCGCGGCCGAAGTCGACAAGGGGACCCTCGACGCCCTCGTCGAGCCAGTCCTCCACTTGGTCAAGAACGCCCTCCTGCACGGCGTCGAGACGCGCGCTGAGCGGATCGCCGCGGGCAAATCGCCAGTCGCGGTGGTCCGGATCGCGATCAAGAGCGGGCCGATCGGCGTACGAATCGAGCTCAGCGACGACGGGCGTGGCCTGCCGGAGGACGCCGCGAACCCTTCGGGGCAAATCTTGCTCCTCGCCGGCTCGGACGAGGCGCCGGCCCTCGCCCTCGGCCAACCCGGCCGGTCCGAGGTGACCGACGACGCCGGCCGAGGTGTCGGCCTCCTGACTGCGCTCGAGCGGGTCCGCAGCCTGCGCGGTCGACTCGCGCTCGAGAGCACGCCCGGCGAGGGGACCACGGTCCGGCTCGTCGTCCCGTCTGCGGTCGGGACGGCCCGCGTCCTGCTGGTCCGCTCGGGGCGAGAGTATTACGCGCTGCCCCTGGGCGAAGTCGAGGGCGTGGTCGACGTGATGGGACCCGAAGACGCTCCTCCGACGCCGCAGACGAGGGTCCGACTGGCAGCTCTGGACGGATCGCCCGCCCACTCCGAGCGGCGGCGGCGGGCTGGCTCGGCCCCGACCGAACGCCGCAAGCTCGATCGGTTCGCGGTCCGCCTTCGGCCCTTGCTCGCCGAGGCCAACGGCAAGTCGCCGCTCCCTCAGGCCTCGGGTGGCTTGGAGTTGATCGTGGACGACGTCCTGCGCCGCGACCTCGTCGTGGTGCGGCCTCTCGGACGACGCTTCGCAAGGCCCGGAGTCGCGGGCGCGGCCGTGCTCGGTGAAGGCCGGTTGGTCCTCGTGCTTGATCCCTGGCAGCTCTTCCTCAGCCAGCAGACCCCGAGTTCACTTGGGATCCGGCTCCCCGCCCCCCGGCCCGGGGACACCCCATGAGCGTCCTTCGAGTCCTAGACGTCGTCGCTGGGGGACAGAGATTCGCGATCGACATTGGCGTCGTCCAGGGGATCGAGCGACCTCGCCGCTGGGCGCGGCTGCCCTTCGCGCCGCCCTATGTGTTGGGCATCTGCGAAATCGCGGGGACGGTCGTGGCGGTGGTGGACCTCGCGATCCGGCTCCGCCTCCCCGCCAGCCAAGGGCCGAGCGCGGGCGGCGTCGTGCTGCTCGACTCGGCCGAACCAATCGGGCTGGCGGTCGAGGAGATCCGCGGCGTGGGGGAGCTCGATCTCTCTGCGGGGATCGACCTCGGCCCGACGGGTCAGGCGGCCGGCGCGCGAGGGCTGGCCGCCGACGGTCGGATCTTGCTGGAGAGTGAACCGCTGGTCGACGGCCGACCGCTGACGTCGCTCCGCGAGGTGCTGGGCGACGCCTGGAAGGGAGCGAAGTGAGCGACAACGAGCAACAGTCGAGCCTGCGGCGCTGGGGCCGAGAAGTCGACGCCCTCAACGCCGAGG
>JAESQQ010000496.1 GCA_016765095.1 Planctomycetota bacterium
CGCCGTCCCCCCGACCCGGTCGGCGAGACAGCCACCTCCCGACCTACTCTGGGCGCAGCCCCATAAACACAGCCAGCGCTCCCGACCTCCGAAGGCAGCCCTCGACACCGATCCGCCCCTCACGAGCACGAGCACGAGCACGAGCAGGCACGGCACGCCCTCACCTCCCACACGCAACTAGCCGAGCCCAAAGGGCTCGGCTAGCGCGGAGGTCAAGAGATCGTTGGAGCGATCGGCTACTTGAGGCCGAAGGTATCTTCCATGAGCTTCTTACCGATGTTGATCCGATCAACAGGCGGCGCGTCGCGGCCGTTGAGCGGAATGTCGTAGGCGACGTCCGTTCCGACCTGGAAGCCGAGGCTCCGATAGACCATGGCGCCGAGATCCTTCGGCTTGACGACGTCGACCAAGTCGCCGTCCCGGTCGCGGAACATGCCGTCCGGCCCGGTCTGCCCGATCGCGTTCGTCTTGAACTTGGGCTGGTTGACCGAGATCGTGGCCCATGAGAAGCCGTCGCCCCAGTGGTCCCGACCGTCACGACCGTTGGCCGTGGTGTTGGGTGTCCGACCGAACTCACCGCCCATAATGATCAGACAGCGCTTACCAGAGGCCCGGAGCCGGTTGACGATATCGACGACGCCGCCGTCGACCGACTGACCCCAGTTGCCGTTGATCGTCCGGCGGTTGTTGCCGTGGCTGTCGTTGCCACCGATCCCGCAAGAGACATAGGGGACCCCAGCCTCGATCAGGCGCACCGCTTGGGTCAAGCGTGTCCGCGTGTTGTTGTCGCGACCCGAGACGAGAGGAACTCCCGTCAGGTCGAAGGCGCGAGCTGCGTCGCCCTTCATGGTCACGTCGGCCGCGTCGGCCAGCGCCCTCTCGTAGGCCTTGTTGACGGCGTCTGGCCGCTGCGAGAGGTAACGAGCGTTCAGCTTGTCGAGCAGGGTCTTGCGGCGCATGTAGCGAGCGTTGTCGACGCCGTTGGGGAGCTGCAAGGCCTGGACGACCGGGTTAGCGCCCTGACCGTTGCCGGCGTTGACCTGGAGCGCGGTCGGCACGCGGGACGCCTTGGCGTCGTTGACCTCTCGGCCGTTGCCACCGTTGATCACCACCGAGGGGATCCCGATTCCGTAGCCCTGGAAGTAGTGGGCCATGACCGCCGAGGTGCTGGGATACATGGTGCTCGGAGCGCCGTCCCAGAAGCAGTTCATGAACCGCTGCCCGTTGCCGTGGCTGTTGTTCCGGTGCGACATGGAGCGGAACAGGCCGAGGCCAACGTTCGGGTCGCCCATGACCAGGGCCGCAAGGTTGGGGAACACGTCCGAGATCCGAATGTCCTCGTTGTATTCGTCCTTGATCCCCAGGTTGATCGTGTTGAAGACGTTGTTTCGGCTGCCCGGCTTCGGGTCCCAGGTGTCCGTCTGAGAGGGCCCGCCTGAGAAGAAGATCTGGAGAGCGCAGTCGAAGAATGGGTTGACCTGCTGAACTCCGTAGGCGTTTTGCAGGAAGTTCTGCTTGCCGAGGCTCATTCCCATGACGCCGAGGGCCAGGCCGGCCTTGCCCACGTTCTTGAGGAAGTCGCGGCGATCTTCCTCGCAGTTGCTGGTGCACTTCTTGGTGTTAGCCATGATTAGCTCCGTTGTTTCGTTCTTAGTGTTTTGTGTGTGTTGGATCTAGGGTCGATTAAAAGGTAGCGGTTGGTCCCGAGCGCCGCCAGGCGGCGCCCGGGTCGTGCCGCTTAGCGCATGCTGAACTCGACCGTGGCGGCGAGCGCAGAGGTCACGTCCTGGAGGCCAGCTTCGGTCGTGCCAGCGGCGCCGATCGCGTCGTTGGCGCAGATCACCTCGGCGGGGGTCGGGCGGCGGCTGAGCGCCGAGACCCAGAGCTGGTCGATCGCTTCGGCCTGAGTGATCGTTCCAGCGTCCACGTCGGCGGCGAGCTGGGCGACCTTGGCGCCGGAGATCCGAGCCTGAACAACCGGGCTGTTGAGGAGCACGAGCGCCTGGCTCATGTTGACTGCGTCGACTCGCTCGGCGATCGCCAGCTTGGCCTCGGGCAGGCCCCAGGTCTGCTGAATGAAGGCCAGGTCGCCGCCGTTCACCACCTCACCGGTCAGCTCGTTGAGCGCCGACTCCATGACCTCGGCGTGCTGACGACGCACCAGGTGACGTTGGAGGAGGTTGTCGTAGGCCACGTCCATGGTCGTCGCGTCGCCGCTGAGCGAGTAATACTCAGAGGTGAAGATCTGCTTGAGGAAGCCTTGGAGCGAGGTGTTCTCGCTGTCGAAGACGGTCTCGAGCGCAGCGAGGACGTTGGGGACAGCAACCGCGTCGAGGTTCTTGGCCAGGAACTGGTTGGGGTCGAGGAGAGGCATGCTGACCTCGGCGAAGATCCGGTGCGCCATGCCGCGCTTGAAGGCGGAGCTGGCTGGGAAGATCGCGGCGAACTCGTCGCGGCGAGCCTGAAGATTGCTGGCCAGGGTCGTGGTCACCGGGGTGGTGCTCAGGGCGAAGCCAGGGTCGAAGGGGTTCCCCACTCGGGTGTTCGTCCGGCCGTCGAGGGCAGTCGCCTCGCCAGGGTTGGTCGCAAAGAAGGCCACCACCGGGTAGAAGTCGGCTTGCGTCCACTTGACGGTGTCGTTCGGGCCGACGAGCGGGTGATCGTGGCAGGTCGCGCAGCGCGCCGTCATGGCAGCGCCCGTCTGGAGGAAGATCCCGGCGAGCTTGTCAGGCGAGTCGTGCTTGGCGTCGAAGGCGGGGACGTTGCCGCTGATCAGGGTCGCCGTCATTTCGCCCAGGGTCCTGCCGCTGGCGAGCGCGTCGCGAGCCCAGACCTCGAAAGCGACCTGCTGCGCGCCCATTTCATACCACTCGGCCATGAGGCTGGCCCAGTGGGTCGAGAACTCGGGGGTCGCGAGGAGGCGATCGACTTCTGCAGTCCGCTTGTTCGCGTCGCTGCTGGCGAGGTAGGTCGTGGCCTCAGCCTCGGTCGGGACCCGGCCCACGGCGTCAGCGTAGAGGCGACGAAGGAAGGTGCCTTCCGAAGCAGTCTCAGCGGGCTCAACACCTAGGTTGAACAGGTTCACGAGCACAGCCTTGTCGATCTCGTTGTTCGACTGAGCGAGCGGGCCACCGCTGTAGAGCGCGTTCGGATCAACGGGCTTCGCGACTCCGGTTCCGAGCACGAACTCGGCGCCAGCCACGAGGCCGACCGAAGTGATTCGGCCGACGACCCAGATCTTTCCGTTTGCCACGCCACGAAAGAGGCCGTTCGTGTCGACGTTACCGCCGCTGGTGACGTTGCCCTGATCGTCTTGGAGGTTGATCGCGATCGAGCGGGTCAGGTCGTGAACGACCCCAGTGGTGTCCGTCGCATAGACGACGACCTGCTGGAACTGTTCGGCCTTTGCGACCGGGTCGACGAAGCGCAGGGTGCGCGCCGCGGGGAGGACCTGGAGGGCAGTGAAGGTCGGCGTCGTGCCCGTCGGCGCGATCACCGAGACCGTAATCTCTTGCTCGGTGCCGTTCTTGTATTGCACGTAGACCTTGGTGGTCCCCGAAGCCTTCGGCGTGAGCAAGCCAGCCGTGTTGGCCCCGAGGATCGCCTCGTCCTCAACGCGGTAGGTGACCATGCGGGTCGCGTCGATCTTCAAGGTCGCGCCAGTGCTGTCCTTGTAGTTGCCGTCGACGAGCAGCTGGAAGCCACTGTTGAGCGAGTTCTCCATTTGGATCGCGCCGCTGCTGTTGACGCTCGCGATCTCGATCGAGTCGAGATTGACGTTTTGGATCGACCCGCTCACGGCCGGAGCAGCCGTGCTAGCTGAGCCGCCACCGCCGCTGCCGCCGCCGCCGCTGCAGCCAGCGAGGAGCGCGGTCGCGCCGAAGAGGGTTGAAACTGCGACGAGTCCATAGCCTAGACCGAATGGTCCAAAGCTCTTGGCTCGCTTCTTGTTGACTTTGTTAAACATCCTGAACCTCTCTAAAGGGCGGGACTGTGATCCGTTGGCCTCACTAGCCCTAAGAGCATGAGTCGCTCCAAAGATGTGTCGAGAGGGTCCCCTTCCAAGCTAAGTCCTTTGCAGGAAAGGGTTCAACGACCTAAGGAGGCTCCTGGGGGCCCGTTTCAGCCGGCGATGGTGACCCGGGTCGGTTTCGCCTGGGGCGATCCTGAATCGAAGGCGGGCACATTGTTCCCGGCTAAATTGGGAAGCGACCAGGTTTGGGGCGCAGCGCGTCAAGCGCGCGTCCGGCCACGGTCATTGCTCCCTTAACTCCTTACCGTGGAAAGACTCGTTCCCTGTGTACCCTTGTCGGCGAGCCTTGGCGGGTGCTAGGTTCTAGTTCCCTGTCGGCGACACCTAGGGCGGATGAGTCCTCCGTTCACGTCGACGCCGAGCCCCCGTAAGACGGATGGCAGGGAAGAAGGAACTGAGTGCTCACCACACTCCTCGTCGGCACAGCTTTAGCCGTTGTCATCATCACCATCCTCGGCGTCTACCTCAGCCTCCAAGCTGAGCGACGCGAAGAAGCCGCGTTGGCGGAGACCCGGGCCATGGGTCTCAACATTCCCGTCAGCCTGCACCCCGTCATTAACCTTGAGACCTGCATCGGCTCGGGCGCCTGTGTGGATGCCTGCCCGGAGTCGGTCCTGGGTCGGCCGGGCGGCGTGACCCAGCTGATCACCGCCGCCGGCTGCATTGGGCACGGCCGCTGCCACGACTCCTGCCCCGTCGACGCAATCGCCCTCGTGTTCGGAACCGAGGAGCGCGGGGTCGACATTCCCCTCCTCAAGGCGGGCTACGAAACCAACGTCGACGGCGTGTTCATTATTGGCGAACTTGGAGGCATGGGTCTCATCCGGAACACAATGCGCCAAGGCGTGACGGCGATTCGCACCGGGGTCGCGGCCTCGCTCAAGAACCCCGAGATCGTCGCGGGCCCAGGATCCGACTTGGTCGACGTCGTGATCGTGGGGGCCGGCCCGGCCGGAATCGCAGCTGCCTTGGAGTGCACTCACAAGAAGCTGACGCATGTTCTCCTCGAACAGTTCAGTCTCGGCGGAAGCGTCACCCACTATCCCCGCCGAAAGCTAGTCCACACCGAGCGGATCAAGCTCCCGATCGTGGGCAACTTCGGAAAGACCGAAATGCTCAAGGAAGAGCTCGTCGCCGAGTTCGAACGAGTTTGCCTCGAAGGCGCGGTGAACCTCCTCGAGCACCGACGCGTGACAGGCGTAGAAGGAAGCGCAGGCGACTTCCGAGTTGCCTGCGCGATCGACGGCGGAGAAGAGATCCACCGCGGTCGGACCGTCGTGCTCGCGATCGGCCGCCGCGGAACACCGCGACGCCTCGGCTGCCCCGGGGAAGAGCTGTCCCATGTCATTTACCGCCTCCTAGACCCCGAGCAGTTCCGCCAGCGACGTGTCCTCTGCGTCGGAGGCGGTGACAGCTCGGTCGAGGCCGCGATCGCGCTCGCAGGCATCGCGGGCTGCGAAGTCCACCTCTCGTATCGCAACGAGGCGTTCTATCGGGTCAAGAAGAAGAACCGAGACCAACTCGAAGCGGCCGTCGAAAGAGGGAAGATCCGTCTCCACTTGGAGACCACGGTCAAACAGATCACCCCCGACCGGGTCGTGCTCACCGGCACCGAGGGGGAGAAGACCCTCTTGATCGACGACATCATCATCAACGTCGGCGGCCTCGTCCCGACCAAGTTCCTCGAAGCGATCGGGATCGAAGTCGAGACGAAGTATGGGGAAGGGCTGGACGGCAAGAAGCGCCGCGGCTCCGCGCGACGTGCCCGCTCCTCGACCCGACTCCCGCCCTCGACTCGACTCCGGAAGAAGTCCCGCTCGCTGAGCCGTCGGAAGTCTCGCTCGTCCGCGCCGACATCATCATCGTCGACCTCATCATCGTCGACCTCCTCGTCCCGACCGAAATCCAGCGAGAGCGTCCTCCCCGCACTCGAGCAGACCGCGCCCCTCGAGCCCCTCCCCGCAGGCGACGGACTCAAACCCGATCTAGACGCTCCGCGCTTGGGCACTCGACGTAGCCCGAGAGCCGACCTCCCGCTCGGACTCGCAGGCAGCGACCTGGGCAGCCTCCCGCTCCACCCCGGCGACTCGGAGCCCTTTGAGAACGAGTCAGAGGACCTCCGGTGAGCCCGGGCCGTCCTCCAGAGGACGACGATCGCCTCCGATTCCCCTTCGGTCACTCCGAAGAGGGGCCGCTCGAGCGGTTCGACGACGAGGACCTACCTGCGAGCGAGTCCCCAACCCAACACACGGGCGACGCGCTTCCGCAGCAGAGCCCAGCGGTCGGCTGGAGCGGAATGGGGGCCGCCGACAGCCACGACCCCCTAGACCTCGGCTCACTCCCACTCGACAGCTTCGAGGGCATGGCGGCCTACCCCGGCGGATTTGGCTCGCTGGACTCCAGCGCCGATCACGACTTCAGCCGCTACGCCCCAGGCGACGATCCTTCGGGAGACCTGCCCGCCTTCGAGAGCGAAGAAGGGGCTCCCCTCCTCCGGCCTGAGCAAGTCCAAGACTCCTGGGACTCCGACGTCGGCGAGTCCGTGATCGACGACTCTGAGTTGGGCGTGGTACCGGACTTCGGGGCCAAGCCTTCTCAGAAGCCTCGGCAGCAGCAGCGCCCGGCGAAGGTGCCCCAGCAACAGCGCCCGGCCCAGCCTCCCCAGCAACAGCGCCCGGCGAAGGTGCCTGGGAAAGGAGGCCAGTGGGACACCCTGGCTGATCCCGAGTCCGGCGGGGGCTGGGAGTCAGAGGAGGGAATCTCCACCCTGAGGCCGAGCCCCGGTCGAGGTGGCTCTGGGAGAAGCGCTCCCCGGGGACGTCATCCTTCCTCAGGAATGGTCCCGATCGGCTCAGACCGGCTCCCGGCTGGGACCAACCCCTTCGAGCTTCGCTCGGACCCACTCGAAGAGTCAGGTCCGTTCGAACTCAACGATCAAGCGAAGGCCCGACGCGAGGAGTCGGAGTGGGGCGAGCCCCTCACGTCCGCGGAGGGCACCCTCCCCCCGTCCTACAACCGAGGACCGGACCCGCCTGGGCCTACAGAGGCCACGCTCCCCCCGTCCTACAACCGAGGATCGGACCCGCCTGGGCCTGCAGAGGCCACGCTCCCCCCGTCCTACAACCGAGGGTCGGGCCCGCCTGGGCCTACAGAGGCCACGCTCCCCCCGTCCTACGGCCGCGGCTCGGACCCGCCTGGGCCGGCCGAGGCCACGCTCCCCCTGCCGTACACCGGCGCGGACTCAAGCGAAGAGACCAAGGACAGGGACAGGGACGCCCCCTCTGAGGGAGGTGGGGTCAAGAGCAGCGGCTGGCGAGCGGAGCCGAGCGGCGAGTGGGACGAGTCGCGGCCCACGGGGGTCGCCCCGGGCGTCGCGTGGACCGAGCCCTCCTCCGAATGGGGCGTCGACTCCCTCGCGGGGACTCAATCGGCAGACGAAGTCTCGGAGAGCGACGAGTCGAGTTGGGAAGCACCCCGCGGCTGGGGAGGTCTGAGCTCGGCGACCTACGCCCGCCCTGATCTTGGGCTCCCAGCCCCAGGAACAGTCCCAGGCGCCCCCCCGCCGCCGGCTCCGCTCACCGCGCGCAAGCGGGCCCTCCCCGGGCAGAACGACCCAACCCCGGCTCCCACCTATGACGATTCTGACTTTGGCGTCGCGGGTGGCACCGGTTCAGGCGCCGCTGAGCGCGCTCCGGACGAGCCGGCGGCTGCTGCGACCCAGACCAGCGCCTGGGCAAACGCTCGTCCCGACCGGACCCTGGAGATCGACCCAGAGCAGCCTCCGGAGCGTTCCCTGGGCGAGCGCAGCCAGCTCGACGAGAGCCAAGAGACGCCGATCGTGTTCGCCACAGGAGCCGTCAACTCGGGGATCCTCCAGACCGACGAGGAGCTGATCGAGCTCCCCCCCAGCGAAGCCTCCCTCGCGCACTCCAACCGCCTCCCCCAGCCGCCCCGCCGACCGCCCGGCTCCCGCGGAGTTCCGCCCGGGGGTCGTCGAGCCTTGGGCGACGAGAGCGACGAGAGCTTCAACCTAGACGCCCCCAGCGAGAGCAAGTGGGAGGTCTTTCAGAGCGAAGGCACCTACGGACTCGAGGAGATATCCGCTGAAGGCGCTCCGGGTCGAGCCATGCCCCCGGAGAAGTGGGACTCGGTCCCGAGCAAAGACCCACGGGAACCCCTGCGGACGGGGCCTGCTGCCAGCGAATTGCGCGGGCCCACGATCGCGCTCGACGACTCCCTCGACAGCCACAGCCTTCTGCTCGCGGAGCTGGGGGCGTCGGCGGGGATCCTGAGCGATCACGACCTCGACGACGAGAGTCATCTCCAAGACGTCAGCCCCTTCGCCTCAGCGTCCGATCAGGGCCTGGTCCCCGTCGACGAGTCGTGGGAGGGGCTCGCCCTTAGCCAAGACGAGCCGCCGCAGAGCGTTGCCGAGCGAGTCGGCGGGCTCTGGGAGGGCGGCGTCCTCTGGGGCCTCCTCTCGGTCGGCGCGGCCCTGCTCGGGCCGCTCCTGATCTGGGTCGCGTGGTCCTACTTTGGGCTCCCGGGGCCCGAGCGGCGCTGGCACGCCTGGCACCCCTACCTCAACGCAAACAACTTCCTCGGGCTCCTCGCGGGGGTGGCCTCGGCAGTCCTGGTCTTCTCCAACCTCTTCTATATCGTCCGCCGACGACTCAACTGGTTTCGCCAGCTCTCGATGCGGACCTCACTCAACACCCACATGCTCTTTGGGATCACGGCCGGAAGCTTGGCGCTCCTCCACTCGGGCCTCGAGGCGAGCAACATTCCCGCCCGAATCTGCGCGTTTGCCATGGCCTTCGCGATCGCGTCGGGCCTCTTTGGTCGCTACGTGTTGGCTCATGTGCCGCGCCGCCAAGAGGGAGACCTCGCCAGCCGAGCTCAGCTCGCGACGCTCCTCGCCCAGCTCCGCGGCGACCTTCGTCGTCAGCTCGTGCCCTATCCTCAGCTCCGCGAAGCCGCTCTGACCGCGCTGTCGGAGGTCGAGACCTCCAAACCAAAGCGCGGATTCGCCATGGTCTGGGACTTGTTCCTGGGCGACGTCACCCAGCGGCGGCGCGAGCTGAGCCTCGGAAATCGGTTCCGCGACCTCCTCGACGCCGAGGTCAGCCACGACGGCGAACTCGAAGGCCTCTTGAACGAGACGCTCGAGTTGATCCACCTCCACGGACGAGTCAACCGGAGGCTCTCGCATTTTGAGGGCATTCGGGATCTCATGGACAGCTGGCGAGGGCTCCACATGATCCTCGCCCTGATCATGGTCGGTGCTCTCTTGGTGCATGTCACGATTGGCTTCCTCTACGGGAACCTCGAATGGGGTCCACCGAACCCCGACCGCGTGGGTGAGCGAGCTCCCCAAGAGCCTGGAGGCGACAAGTGACGCGCCAAGGACGCATGGTCCTCGTGATCGGCGCGGTCCTGCTCGTGTTGGCAGCGATCGTGATCCTGACGCTCCCAGAGGAGAGCGGAACCTTCACCAGCAAGCCCATGGCTGCACCCCACGCGCACCTCAGGGGCCAGGAGAAGTGCGACGTCTGCCACGTCACCCAAGAGAAGGTCTCCGACCAACTCTGTCTCGACTGCCACCAGCCGCTCAAGGATCGGATCGCCGCCAAGCTCGGGTTCCACGCCCAGGTCCAAGCCGAATGCGCTCGCTGCCACGGCGAGCACCAAGGCAAGGACTTCCAGGTCGTGGCCTGGCCTGGCGACAAGAATCCGTTCCAGCCCGTGGTCGGTCGCAAGCCGGGCGAAGCCTCTGAGCTCGACCACGAGACCGCGACCGGGTTCGCGCTCAAAGACGCTCACGCCTCCGACAAGCTCGCCTGTGACAAGTGCCACACCAACCCTCTGATCCGAGACGGGAAAGTCGCCAGCTTCAAGGGGCTCGAGGGGGCCCCCAAACCAGAACGACCGCACGGGGAGCCCGACGATCAGGGCCAACAGACCTACCTCGGCTTGGGCGCGGCCTGCTCCGACTGCCACCGCGACGCCCACGTCCCAAGTCAGGGCGAAGACTGCGAGAAGTGCCACGGGGAGAAGTCATTCAAGCCCGCGGAGAACTTCAACCACGACCAGGACCCCGTTCGATTCGCGCTCTCTGGCAAGCACAAGGACCTCAAGTGCGAGAAGTGCCACCTCCAGCCGCCCTCCAGCAAGCCGGCTGCAGCACCCAAGTCCCCCCTCCCGAGTTTTGAGGCGCTCGTCGCCGAGACGCAGCCGCGCCCCTTTCGAGGCGCTGGGTTCGGCGTCTCGCCCGCGACGCCCGTCCGAGGTGAGACGCTCCCAAGCTGCGTGGCCTGCCACCAAAACGTGCACCGTCAGAAGAGCGAGGCCTTCGACGACTGCACGTCCTGCCACGACGCTGTGGCCTGGAACCTCTCAAGCAGCGCGAGCTTCGACCACGGCAACACAGACTTCCCCCTCGAGGGGGCCCACTCGGACCCCAAGAAGGCCGACTGCGCCGACTGTCACGGCGGGGAGAAGCTGGACGGCCCGGTCAAGCGGACCTGCGTCGAGTGTCACGAGAAGGACGACCTCAAGGCCCACCTGGGCGGCTTCAACCGGGAAATGGTCGTCAAAGGTCAAAGTTGTGAAATGTGTCATGACGCTGTGGACTGGAAGAAGAGCACCTACCCGCTCAAGGACCACCCCGCGCCGATCGCGCTCGCAGACGGCCACGCCATCAAATGCGAGATCTGCCACGGCACGGACGGCACGGTCCTCGCGCTGGAGGGGAAGCGAATCCCGATCCCGCGGCTCCCGAAGGAGCCTGGCCTCGCGGTCGATCGCGGTCCGCAAGAGAAGGCCTGCGCGGCCTGCCACGGCGACCCCCACGAAGGGCGCATGGAGCGCGAACTCGAAAAAGACTGCATCGACTGCCACGACTTCAAGAACTTCAACCTGGCCGAGCTCGATAACGAGGGCCACGCCAAGATCGGGTTCCCGATCGTGGACGCTCACGCCGCCCTCGACGGGGGAGGCAAGGCCGAGGTCAGCTGCGAAGATTGTCACGGAACCCGCAACGCCAGCGGTGGGCTCCGGCGACTCTCCCTGACGGAAGTCCGCGTCCAAGGCTGCGTCGTCTGCCACGCGGACCCTCACCAGGGCCAGCTCAAGACCAAGTGCGACGATTGCCACACCGAGAAAGTCTTTGAGCCCTCGACTTTCGACCTCGCCCGCCACCAGGACACACGGCTCCCGCTTCGCCAAGCCCACCTGGCCGTGCCCTGCGAGGAGTGCCACGCCCGCGAGCTCAAGGCCCTCCCCGAGGCCAAGGACCCGACGAAACTCGCGCAACGCTTCACCTGGGACGACCCCGGCAAGGAGGTCTCCTGCGAGCGCTGCCACGAAGACCCCCACGCCCAGCAGTTTGGGTCGACCAACTGCTCGAGCTGCCACGGGACGGACCACTTCGAACCCTCGGCGTTCGAGGTCCTCGCTGGCCACCGCCGAGTCGGGTTCCCCCTCGAGGGCCCGCACTCGACCAAGTGCAGCGCGTGCCACGTAAGCGGAGTCAAGCACGGCAAGGCGATCACCTATCGCCAGACGCCCAAGGACTGCGCCGGCTGCCACCTCGATATCCACTTGGGGCAATTCTCCGAGAAGCGCCTCGGGTGCCAGGCCTGTCACAAGATCGAGGACTGGAAGCCTTCGCGCTTCGACCACGACAAGTGTCGGTTCCCGCTCCAGGGTGCTCACGCCGAGGAGGCTTGCGATAGCTGTCACCTGAGCCGCGATCGTGTGTTCCCCGACGGCGAGAAGCGGACCGTCGTCCACTACTACCCGATCGCAGGGCGCGACTGCGGCGACTGCCACCAAAACCCCCACAGCAAGGACGCGGGTCCCTCAGGGAGCGGCAAGCCCGGCAAGAGCAAGAACAAGGCCGAGCCGACGAGTGGGAAGCGGGGGCGCCGGTGATCAAGCGCCGAATCGCCAGCTCTCCTCGCAGCAGCGGGCTGCTCGCCCAGAGCGTCCTCGCGCTGGCGCTCGGCGCGCTCGCGCTGGGAGCCCTCGGCGCCGGCGTGTGGCGAGCCGGCTGGGCTCAAGACGCCAGCAAGGACGCCGAGTCCAAAGCCAAGGTCGCGCTCGAGGCGCCCTGGAAGCGTCGTGACAAGTGCGCGGAGTGTCACTCCGAGCAGAGCTGGACCAAGATCAGCGAGCCGGACACAGCCTTCGACCACGCAGACACGGGCTTCCCCCTCCGCGACGCCCACCGCAAGGTCGCCTGCGCGGATTGCCACCGACGCGGCTTGAGCAACCTCAGCCAACGCTGCTCGGCCTGCCACATGGACCCCCACGCCGGCGCCAACAGCCAATCCTGCGAGTCGTGCCACAACGAGCGGAGCTGGGACGTCCCGCGCAACTTCTTCGCCCACGAGCGCACGAGGTTCCCGCTCAGCGGCTCCCACGCCGCGATCGCCTGCGAAGCCTGCCATCGCAACGGCCGGGGCGAGGCGCTCGCGATCACACCGACCGAGTGCGATCAGTGCCACATTCGAGACCTAGTCGTCGCGACCCCGAATCACGTCGCGGCCGGGTTCCGAGACTGCGGTCGGTGTCATTCGACGACGACATTTCGAGGCTCGGTCTACACCCACCGTGTCTATCGGCTGGACGGAGTGCACGCCATTCAGAGCTGCACGGCCTGCCACAACGGAAGCACCTTCGCGGGCTTGGCCGCGGCCGGGACCAACTGCCTGACCTGCCACCAATCGCAGTTCAACGCGACGGCCGCGATCCCGACGATCCCTGACCACACGACGGGGCCGCCCTTCGGGCCCGACTGCGATCGCTGCCACGACAACGCGACCCCCGCGCTGACCTTCACCGGAGCGACCTTTCGGTGAGTCGAGGCTTGGACACGAGAGGCTCGCGTGGCGCGTAGGCTGGGTCCAAGTCGGCTCGCAGCCAGCCTGTCGCTGCTCGTGCTCGGGCTCGGCCTGAGCACGGCCCGAGCCGAGACTCGGGTCGAGGCAAAGATTGTCTCGCGGCGCGGTCAGAGCGTGCACCTCGAACTCACGAGCCCGGTCCCTGCCGGATCCGCGCGGCTCGTGCCCGGGCGCGAGGTCGAGGTCAAACCGGCTCAAGGAGAGTCCTTTCGAACCAAGCTGGTCGCGGTCTCCTCGCGCTTCCTGGTGATCGAGC